>NZ_LDVA01000348.1:0-133857 GCF_050768715.1 Burkholderia sp. ZZQ-2
CCGCCACTGGTCCGTCAGCGCGGCGAGCCCGGCGTCGATCTGCTTGCCGATGCTGACGGGCCAGATGCGCGTGAACACGAGATACACGACGACGTTGCCGAGCAGGATGCCGATCGTGCGGTCGCGCGCGATCGTCAGGTCGAAACCGGGGCCGGCGCCCTGGATCACGCACAGGAAAAACGCGAACGCGATCTGGAAGCCCGCGTACGCGATGCGCGGCGAGCCGAATGCGACCCACGCGGCGAGCCAGCCACCGGCGAATACGAGCGCCATCAGATGGCCGACCGACGACAGCGACGGCACGACGAAGACAAGTGCCGCTGTGCCGAGCAGCGCGCCGACGATGCAGCCGAGAATCCGCAGC
Source organism: Burkholderia sp. ZZQ-2 (assembly GCF_050768715.1). Lineage (NCBI taxonomy): Bacteria > Pseudomonadati > Pseudomonadota > Betaproteobacteria > Burkholderiales > Burkholderiaceae > Burkholderia > Burkholderia sp. ZZQ-2. The sequence goes on from NZ_LDVA01000348.1 coordinate 365, forward strand.
GTGAGCTTCTCGACCGTCTCGGCCGTCGAACCGAGCGACACGATGTAGCAGGTGACGACGCACGTATGGATGCCCGACCAGTCGAGCTGCGAATACAGCAAATAGCAGAAGATCGCCGCGGCGGTCGTCTTCAGTGCATAGCGGATGTGGTCGGGATTGGTGCGTGCGTCGGGCAGGAAGAAGCCGCCGCGCGGTGCGGGCGGCGCCGCGGCTTCCGCGGCGGCAGGCGTTCCGTGCGCGGCCGCCGGCGTGTTGGCCGCGGCCGCCGGTGCATCCGTCGCGGCTTCGGCCGCTGCGACCGGTTCCGCGAAGCGCGTGATTGCCGCATGGATATCCGTGACGGCGACGCGCGCGAGCGGCGGCAATGTGTCGGCCGGCGGCAGCGTGAGCGTCACGTCGACGGGGTAGCCGCCCTGATCGAGGATGTCGGCCATCTCGTCGAGCGTCGCGGCGATCGGGGTGGCGTACGTGTCGGGCAGGCGCGCGCCCGGTTCGCGATCGGCAAGCGCGACGCCGACGAGCAGCGCGGTGCTCGATGCCACGGCCTGCCGCAACGCCGCGAAGTCGGCGGCGGACGACGAGCCTTCGAGCGTCGACAGCTTGAGCCACGTGAGCAGCTGCTTGTCGCCTTCGTGAAGGCTGGCATCGAATGCGTCGCGCGCCGCATCGTCGCCGCGCAGCCGCTGCGCGGCGAGCCGCAGGCGCTTCGCGAGCTGTGCGTGCGCGAGCTTGCGCGGCGACGGCGCGATCAGCAGGTTGACGACGATCGCGACACCGGCCGGGATCGCGATCGTCAGCCAGATGTACAGCAGCGCGCGCGTCGCGGCTTCGCCGAACGGCGCGAGGCCGAGCTGGTCGAGCCCGAAGCCGACGATCATCGCGAGGATCGCGCCCACCGGGCGCAGCTTGCTGGCGGAAGTCAGGTACAGGAGCGCGACCGACAGCACGGCCATGCACGCGACCCGCAGGATTGAATAGTCGATGCTGAAGATCGCGATGCCAAGCACGAGCCCGATCACGATCGTGACGATCAGCAGCAGCGCGGCCGCGAGCACGACGCTCGTCACGCGGTCGGCACGGATCATGAAGAACACGACGTACGCGGACAGCGCGGCTTCGGGCGTGCCGTATGCGGCCGTCACGAACGCGGTCAGCGCGCAGATCAGTGCGACCCGCGCGGCAATCGACGCGCGCCCCGGAAACGGTGCGAGCAGCCGCAGGACTTCGCGCGGGCCCGGCGAGCGAACCTCAGCGGCAGGCAGTGCCATGCCGGACCTCGACGATCGCGCTGGCACCGACGCGCACGAGCGTGCCGTCGGGTTCGTCGAGCTTCACGCGCACCGGGAAGCGCTGCGCGACGTGCACCCAGTTCACCGAGTTCTGCACGATCGGCAGCGAGCGCGGCAGGTTGATGCGCGCGCTGTCGGCGATGCCGGCGCCGATGCCGACGACCTTGCCCGTCAGCGGGCGGCTGCGGTCGATCATCGAATACACGGTCGCGCAGTCGCCGACCGCGATGCGGCTCAGTGCCGTCTCGCGGAAATTGCCGACCGCGAACCATTCGCGTGCGTCGATCAGCGTGAAGATCGACTGGTTCGGCGCGAGGGTTTCGCCGGCGAGAACGGTCAGGCCCGTCACGAGCCCGTCGTGCGGCGCGCGCACGACGGTGTCTTCGAGCGCATGCTGCGCGCGCGCCAGCGCGGCCTCGCGCGCATGCAGCGTCGCGATCGCGTCGGCTTCGTCGCCGATCGTCTGCGCGGACGCGCGCTGCTGTTCCTGTGCCTGCGTGAGCGACACGGCTGCGTCGCGCTGGCGAACCTTCGCCTGGTCGAACTGCTGCGCGCTGACGTAGCCCTGCGCGGCGAGCGGGGCGAGCCGGTTCACGTCGCGCGTCGCGAGATCGTGGTTCTGCGTCGCGCGCTTGACCTGCTCGGCGGCCACGGCCGCGTTCGAGCGCTCGCCGATCAGCGAACGGCGGCGCGTGTCGAGCGACGCGCGCGCGAGCTCGAGATCGGCCTGCGCCTGCGCAACGGTCAGACGGTACGGCACGGGATCGATCACGTACAGCAGGTCGCCCTTCGCGACGCGCTGGTTTTCATGCACCGCGAGCTGCACGATGCGGCCGCCGACCGGCGACGCGACGTGCACGACGTCCGCGTCGATCGACGCGTCGTCGGTGGACGGGTAGGCCGTCGTGCGGTGGTACGCGTATACGAGTGCGGCGATGCCGAGCGCGACGATCGCGAGGGCGATCACGCGGCCTTTGACGGAGGGGCGGGCGGTGCCGGCGGCCTTCATGCGAACGGCCCCGTGCCGGTGAGCCACACGATCACGGCGACCACGAGCCCGATCGCGGTGCAGACGGCAAGCTGGTAGGGCACCGTGGCGGCCCAGCCGGTCGAGACGAATACGCGGTGCGCGACGATCGCACCGATCACGCCGACGATCGCGCTGACGAGCCAAAGCGGGAAATATGCGCCGAACAGGACGTACGACGGTGCGCCGCGCGATGCGCAGCCCGCGAGCGGCAGGGCTGGCGCAAGGACGGCGGCGACGCGCAAGGGCGCGCGCGGCGTTGTTTTTCTCATGATGTGACGAGCTCGACGGTGGGGGTGGATGCCGGGCGCGGCGCAATGTGGATCGTCGCCGCGACGACGATTCCGGGATACGGAGCCGATAATAAATCAGCGCGATGCGGATCGCCAGCCATCCTTCCTGCTCACCATGGCGGGGCGGTGGCGGTTCAGGGGGCGTGTCCGCATGGCCCGCATCGCGTGTCCGCAACCGGGGGCAACGCAGACCGGGTCGTCGCGATTCTGCCAGTGCGGGCTCGCGTAGGGTTGCTAACGGACTGTAAAGGATCGTCAGACGAACGGAGCGTGGCTGAATTTGCGATGTCGGGAGAGCGGAATCGGTGCGGAAACGGGCGATTGTCGTTCTAACGCGCGGGAATCAGGCTGACCTGGCGGGCCGATGAGGACGCGGTCGCGCGCCGTGCCGGACGGCATCGACGCCAATTCCGGCGACCGGTCGTCGCCGCCGCGATCTGTGTACCATCGTACGCATGGCGCGGCGCGCGGAACGGAGCCTCACGGCCTCGTGCAACGCACGTCGCGGAAGCGTCAAGGCCGTATCGCAACGAAGGTGAACGTTCCATGCGAAGTTTTTTTGTCCGGTTCATTGCAATCGGCGTGTTGTTCCATCTGTACGTCGGGATGCGGATCATTCCCGATGCGTTCGCGTCGCCGGTCGTGCGCACGATCGCGGCGCTCGTGCTGGCGAGCTTCGTCGTGCTGATTCCGGTCGGCATGTTCTCGCGCCGCTTCGACGAAGGCTGGGCCGCGACACTGGTCGGCTGGGCCGGATCGGTCGTGATGGGCTTCTTCTCGTCGCTGCTCCTGCTGACTTTCCTCCGCGAATTCGTGCTGCTCGGCGTGTTTGCATGGCGGCATCTCGGGCACGACGGCGCGTGGCCCGGCGCGGCGACCGGCACGGCGCTCGGCGTGCTGGTCGGTGCGGCGTTCGTTACCGTGGTCGGGTTCGTCGGCGCGCGCCGCACGGCGGCGGTCAAGCGTGTGTCGATCCCGGTCGAGGGGCTGCCGGCGGGGCTCGACGGGCTGACGATCGTGCAACTGTCCGACATCCACGTCGGGCCGACGATCAAGCGGCCCTATGTCGAACGGATCGTGCGCGCGGTCAATGCGCTCGATGCCGACCTCGTCGTCGTGACGGGCGACGTGGTCGACGGCTCGGTCAAGCGCCTGCGCGAGCACACGGCGCCGCTCGGCCGCATGCAGTCGCGGCACGGCAGCTTCCTGGTGACGGGCAACCACGAGTATTACGCAGGCGCGCACGCGTGGATCGACGAATTCCGGCGCATCGGGCTGACGGTGCTGCTCAACGAGCACGTGCTGATCGATCACGACGGCGCGCACGCGGTGCTCGCGGGCGTCACCGACTTCACGGCGGGCGGTTTCGATCCCGCCCATCGCAGCGATCCCGAGCAGGCGCTGGCGGGTGCGCCGCGCGAGGTGGCCACGAAGATCCTGCTCGCGCACCAGCCGCGCAGCGCGGAAGCGGCCAACCGCGCGGGGTTTACCGTGCAGTTGTCGGGGCACACCCACGGCGGCCAGTTCCTGCCGTGGCCGCCGTTCGTGCGATTGCAGCAGCCGGTGATCGGCGGGCTGAGCCGTTTCGGCGATCTGTGGCTCTATACGAGCCGCGGCACCGGATACTGGGGGCCGCCGAACCGCTTCGGCGTGCCGTCAGAGATCACGCTGATCCGGCTGACGCGCGGCGGGTAGCGCACGGTTTCCGTCCGGGGAAAACCATTCGCTGGGCCGGCGCCCGCCCGTCGTCAGCGGGAGCCGGGCGGGCGGCAGCCTGCCTCGTCTGCGAATGACAGCGCATGGCGGCGTGCGATGCCGTTGGCTAGTATGCAGGCATGCACCGTTCGCTCCGCTCATCGCCCGTTCCTCCCGACATGTCGACGCCCGATCTCTTTGCTGACACGCCCGCACCCGACGTGGACTGGTACCCGGACTGGCTGGCGCCGCCCGATGCCGATCGCGCGCTGGCCGCGCTGATCGACGAGGTCGCGTGGCGTCAGGACACGATCCGCACGCCGCGCGGACGCATTCCGTTGCCGCGGCTCACCGCATGGCAGGGCGAGCCGGATGCCGTTTACGTGTATTCGGGGATCCGCAACGTGCCGGCGCCGTGGACACCGGCAGTGTTCGACCTGAAGCGCGCGGTCGAGGCGACGTGCGGCGCGCGTTTCAACAGCGTGCTACTCAACCGCTACCGCAACGGGCTGGACAGCCTCGGCTGGCACGCGGACAACGAGCCCGAGCTTGGCGATGCGCCGGTGATCGCGTCGGTGAGCCTCGGTGCGATGCGCGTGTTCGACCTGCGTCATCGCGCGACCGGTGTCACGCATGCGTATCGCCTCGTGCACGGCAGCCTGCTCGTGATGCGCGGGCGCACGCAGGCCGAATGGCAGCATCGCGTGCCGAAGGCGCCGGGCGTGCAGGGCGAGCGCGTGAACCTGACGTTCCGGCGCGTGATGCCGGCTGGTACGGGCCGGTAACGATCCTCGTCGCCGAGGTGCCCGGATCGCCGGGCGATTCGCGCCCCGGTTCTTTGTGGGGCACGGGCGACCGACACAGGCAAGCGGTCGCGTGTGCGGCACGTTGCCGCACGAATGTCGCGCCGTGCGCCGCGAAACGGTGCTGAGCCCCATCCCATATGGGTTTCAGGTAGATTCGATCGACCGCCCGGTACCGATAGATGAGTGAAACCTCTGATGGTGCGTCGCAACAATCCTTGACTAGACTGTCGAATGGCAGAAGCGCGTCGTATCCCGGCGCGACCCTTTCGACATGCCCCGAGCGTCGCCGATGCGGCGCGCAAGGGGGCAGGAGTAAAACGCGTGACCGTAATCGACCCTTCCTTCGAACCCTCGCTGCACGTCTTTGAACAAGACGGCGGATGGCAATGGGCGCTGACGGTGAAGCGGGCGACCGGCGTCGGCGTGAAAGTCGTTGCGTTCAGCCGGGAAGGCTTTCGCGGCGAGGCCGAGGCTTATGCCGCCGGCCAGCTTGCCCGCGCCGAGTATGACGCCGCCGTGACGGCCTGACGCCGTCGCGGCGATCCCGCCCGAGGATCGCCTTCACCGCTCACCACCCGCTGCCGGGTGTTTCTTTCGATCGCTTCCCGTTTTCCATCCGTTTACCCGCCCGCCGGGCCGCGTTGTGCCGTGCCCGTCGCGCGACAGCGGATGCGGCGCGCCCGGGTGCCTGTCCGTCCGGGCTGCCCGCGCCAAATGGTCCGTACCATTCGACACGTGTGTGCCATACGCGGCGCTTGACGTCCGTGCACGGCGTCCGTCGCGCCGGCGATGCGGCTGCGTGCCGCGATCGGAACGCCGGACGCCGGACGACGATCCATCGACAAGAATGCCGGTCATGTGCGACGACAGAACCGACTACAACCGCCATGCGCGCGGCGGATCGCGCACGGCGCGGACGCCGCAACGGGGATTCACGCTGATCGAGTTGCTGATCGCGCTGGCGCTGGGTGCCGTGATGCGCGCGATCGGCTGCACCGCCATCTCGAGGCGCGCGTGCTGAACGCGAGCGCCGCCGCGCCGCCGCCCGCGATCGTCGTGCGCGCGTGGATCGGCCCGAACGGCGCCGTCACGCGTGTCGAATTCGCGTCGCTCGGCGATCCCGATGCAGACGCGACACTGCGGCAACTGCTTACGGCCGGCCCGCTGGCGGAACTGCCGCCGCCCGACATGCTGCAGCCGTTGCGCGTGCGCCTGCGGCTCGCGCCGAATCCCGATGCGGCCGCTGCCGCGCCGGCATCGGCCGCCCGCATGCCGTGACGCCCGGGCCGGAATGCGGGCGTGGCCGGATATCGTAATAGCATATGACGTTATTGCGTCAGCAGGACGATGACGTCCTGCTTCTTCACGAGGAGCCACCCATGCAACTGAGCCAGTTAGGCGGGCACGTCGCCCAATCCGGTTTCGCCGAACGGCAGAAGCACGCGCAGGCGCTGATGTTCGGCATGGCTGACATCAACGAATACGTGTCCGGCGGCGTCTGCTATGACGCCGCGGCCTATGTCCGGTATCTGCTGCGCAGTGACGCGATGATCGCGCCCGGTGCGCTGCTCGACACGATCGGCCAGCACTGGCGGACCCGCTTCAACTTCGAGACCGGCGGCGAGTGGGACGGGCGCGCGAGCATTCCGGCCGGAACCGCGGTCGGCTTCTCGCGGGGCGGCACCGTTTTTCATGCCGCGATCGCCGTCGGCGGCAGCCGGATCCGGGCGATCAACGGGGGCCGCCTGGGCAGCGGCTGGATGTACGCGGTCGACCTTGCGCGGGTGCTCGAGCCGGACGCGGCCGGCGGATTCACGTATGACCGCGCGAACATCCGGGTTCACCTGTCGCGCCTGTAGGCGGCGCGGCTTCGGCTGCCACGCCGGCCGCCGCGCGCCGCGCCCACAGCCGGCATCGCGTCGTCCGGCGATTTCCGCATGGCGCCGCGCTGTCCATCGCTGCTATCCTCTCGACCGTGAATGACTATTCGTGGGGCCGTGGAAGCGCATGCCGCGCCGCGGCGATTCACGCGGGTGCGAGCCCGCGTGCGCGCCGGGCTCGCATGGCCGCCTGTCCACGACGATCCATGACCCGTTTCGTGATTGATTTCCTTCCGTCCATGTCCACATGGTCAAGACAACGATGAGCGACGCGCCTGAATCCGCGGCGCCCGGCGACGACGAATCGTCCGGCGGCGCATCGTCCTACCTGGTGCCGGGGCTCGAACGCGGGCTGCGGATCCTCGCCGAATTCTCCGCGCGCGAGCCCGTGCTCGGCGCGCCCGAGTTGTCGAAGCGCATCGGCATTCCGCGCACGACCACGTTCCGCCTGCTGCAGACGCTCGAAGCGCTCGGTTTCCTCGAGCGCGTGAACGGCGACCGTTATTTCCGGCTCGGCGTCGGCGTGCTGCGGCTCGGCTTCGAATACCTGAATTCGCTCGAACTGACCGATCTCGGCACGCCCGTGCTCGAGCGGCTGCGCGATACGACGGGGCTGTCGACGCATCTGCTGATCCGCGACCAGCGCGACGTCGTGTTCGTCGCGAAGGCGCAGAGCAACGCGTCGATGTTCGGTTCGGTGAAGGTGCACGTCGGCACGCGCCTGCCCGCGCATGCGACCGTGCATGGCCACGTGTTGATGGGCGACCTGACGCGCGACGCACTGCGCCAGCTCTATCCGGAAAAGCGGCTCGAGCAGTTCACCGAGCGCACGCCGGGCACCGTCGACGAACTGTACGAGCGTGTGCGCCATTACGCGCGGCTCGGTTATGCGGTCAGCGAGGCGGCGTTCGAGAGCGGCATTTCAGCGGTCACGGCGCCCGTGCGAGATCATTCGGGCTCGATCGTCGCGGCGATCACCGCGACGGTGCCGCGCTCGGAGATCGGCGAGGCCGGCGAGAAGGAGCGGCTCGTCGAAGCCGTGTGCGGCGCGGCGGTCGACCTGTCCCAGCGCCTGAACTATCGTCCGCTCGAAAGCGACCCGACGTTCGCGCACGCGCGCCACAAGGTCGCGATGTTCTGACGCCGACTTGTCGGGCGGGCCGCCGCACGCGGCACCGCAATCAAAAAACGAGGGGCCCGCGGGCCCCTCATTTCATTTCAGGTACCGACTGCCTGACGCCGTTCAGAACGAGTGGTGGATCCCGGTGAGCACGACCACCTGGTTCGCGGTGCTCGACACGCCGGCCGTGAAGAACGCGGCCTTTGCGCCGCCCGAACCGTGCTCGTACAGCACGTTCGCATAGAGTTGCGTGCGCTTCGACAGCGAATAGATGTCGCCGAGTTCGACCTGCGTCCAGCGGCGGCCGGCCAGCGTCGTGGTTGCTGCGCCGCCCGCGATCGTGTTGAACGCGCTGCTGCGATAGTTCACGCCCGCGTCGTAGCTCTGGAACGTGTCCGAATAGCCGTTCGACTGCATTTTCGTGCGCGTGTACAGGCCATGCACGAGGAAGTCGCCGAACTGGTAGGACGCGCCCGCGCCGATGTTCTCGACCTTGTTCGCGATGTAGCCGTTCGCGGTGTTCTGCCCCTGGAACGACGTAATGCCGGTCGTGCCGATCAGGATCGAGCGATCGTGCTCGCTCGAGTACACGGCCGACGCCTTGAACGGCCCGTTCGCGTAGTTCAGCGCGACGCCGACCGACTTGCCGGTCGAGAAGTTCGTCGTGTTGCCGAGCGCCATCGTGGCGGCGGCCGAGAAGCCCGCGAAGGTCGGCGAACGATACTTGACCGCGTTGTTGTACGGCACGTTGCCGGTCGCGGCGAGCCCGTCGATGTTGCCGGGGTGGAACGCATACCAGCTCATCGCGAGGTAGGCCGTGCTGAGCGGATCGAGATAGTCGAACGACAGCGGCGTCTGGCGGCCGAGCGTCAGCGTGCCGTAGCGTTCCGAGCTGAGGCCGACGAAGGCCGCGCGGTTCCAGATCGTGTTCGCGGTCGCGAACTGGCCGTTGTTCGTATAGAAGCCGTTTTCGAGCTGGAAGATCGCCGACAGGCCGTCGCCGAGGTCTTCCTTGCCCTTCAGGCCCCACCGGTCGGGCTGCGTATTGCCCTGGATCATCGCCCATTTCGCATGGCCGCCGACGTTGTTCACGTACGCGACCCCCGCATCCATGCTGCCGTACAGCACCACGCTGCTCTGCGCCCACGCGCCCGACACGGCGCCCAATCCGATCACTGTTGCTGCTACCGCATGCTTGACCATTTGATCTCCTGAATCTCCAACCTGATGAAAACGTGCCGTGGCGGCCTGCGCGGGAACGGCCTGCCGTTGCGCGTCTTCGCCATCGAGCGGGCATTCTTTATGTTCCATACAAGGAACAATGTGCCTCTGATGGAATGGAGTATAGGGGCGTCGAGCGCCGTATCAAAAATAATTTTTTCGGGACGGATGGAATCCGTGCCGCTGCCCGGTTGCGGTGCACGACGCCCGAAAAAAGGCGGTAAATGCCCGCCGCACAACAAAAAATTACATTTGGCAAGGCAGGCGGAAGCGACTGCCGACCCGATGGTCGGTGTTTTCCCTAGGGCGTGCAGCTTTTTGTTTTACTCGTGAAAAGTCGCTCCTATAATCACCATCCATAAACTGATGTTCCGGGTATGGAACAAATAGGAACAAACCGAGAGTCGATCAGAAGGAAGGGTGTGAGATGTCTGAACAATGGATTTGCGCCGGGCACGCCGGCGCGCTGTCGGAAGACACGCCGATCGAGTTCAAGCGGACCGACGGCGTCGAAATCGGGATCTACCGCGTCGGCGACGACGTGTATGCGCTCGAGAACGTGTGCCCGCATGCGTACGCGCTGCTGACGCAGGGGTTCGTCGACGAAGGCACGGTCGAATGCCCGCTGCACGAGGCCGTGTTCGACATCAGGACGGGCGAATGCCTGAAGGGTCCGGGCGGGCGCGCGCTGAAGCAGTACGCGGTGCGCCTTGCCGGCGAGGAAATCCAGATCAAGGTGGAGTAACCGATGAAAGAAGCGACCGTCAACTTCAATCCCTTCCTGAAGCCGTGGGTGGCGCCGCAGCCGAACAACGTCGCGGGCAAGGGGCAGATCGAGATCCCCGGCCAGGTCGAGAACCAGGTCTGGCAGAACCGCAAGGCCGCCCCGACCCAGTACGAAAACGACCTCGGCGATGCGCTCGAACGCGTGTTCGAAGCCGGCGCGACCGAGCTGGACGATGTCGTCGCGGGCCTGAACCGCATCGGCTTCCGCGCACCGGACGGCACCGCGTGGACCGCCGAGCGTTTCCGCGCCGAAATGGCCTCGCTCGCGGAATGACCGCGCCGAGCGCGTGACCGCCGACCCGACGACAACCGCATCCGGAGCACACTGATGACGTCCCCCGTACAACACGCAGTCCAACACGACCCGGTCCGTGACTATCTCGACCGTGGCATCAAGAACTACTGGTATCCCGTCGCGCCGAGCTGGCAGGTGTCGAACGCACCCGTCGGCCTCACGCGCCTGTCCGAGCAGATCGTGCTGTGGCGCGATCACGAGGGCAAGGTTCACGCACTCGAAGATCGCTGCCCGCACCGCGGCGCACGCCTGTCGCTCGGCTGGAACCTCGGCGGCAACATCGCGTGCTGGTATCACGGCATCGAAGTCGACGGCGGCGGCACGGTCAACCGCGTGCCGGCCGTGTCGAACTGTCCGCTCGAAGGTACGAAGTGCGTGAAGTCCTATCCGGTCGAGGAGAAGGCCGGCGCGATCTTCCTGTGGTTCGGCGACGAAGCGCACGGCGAGCCGGCGCCGCTGAACCTGCCGGAAGAACTGGTCGCCGACGAATACGGCCACTTCCTGTGCGTATCGAACTGGAAGTGCAATTACCAGTACGCGATCGACAACGTGATGGACCCGATGCACGGCGCGTACCTGCACGCGACGTCGCATTCGATGGCCGAAGGCGACAAGCAGGCCGACATGCGCGTGCGCAAGACGGAAACGGGCTTGATGTTCGAGAAGATCGGCCAGCGCGACGTGAACTTCGACTGGGTCGAGCTCGGCGAAACGGGCTGCCTGTGGATGCGCCTCGCGATTCCGTACAAGCAGAAGTTCGGCCCCGGCGGCAACTTCGGGATCATCGGCTTCGCGACGCCGGTCGACGGCGACAACTGCCAGGTCTATTTCTGGCGCACGCGCAAGGTCAGCGGCTGGCAGCGCGACGTGTGGCGCTTCATGTACCGCAACCGCCTCGAGGGCCTGCACTGGGACGTGCTCGAGCAGGACCGCTACGTCCTCGAAAGCCTCGCGCCGCACGCGCGCGATCACGAATACCTGTACCAGCACGACGTCGGCATCACGCGCGTGCGCCGGATGCTGCGCCAGCGTGCGCAGGAGCATCTTTCCGCGCTCGACGCGCATCGCGCGGCGCAGGCCGCGGCGGAGCCCTCGAATGGCTGAGCTCGCTCCGGTCGTGTCGCTGCCGGGGCGCCGCGTGCTCGTCACGGGCGGCGCGCGCGGGCTGGGCGCGGCGTTCGTGAAGGCGCTGGTCGCGGCGGGTGCGCAGGTTGCGTTCGGCGACGTGCTCGCCGAAGAGGGCCGCGCGCTGGCCGCGCAGCTCACGCAGGCCGGCCACACCGCGTTTTTCTTCACGCTCGACCTGGCCGATCCGGCGAGCGTCGACGCATTCGTCGCGCAGGGCGCGGCGGCGCTCGGCGGCATCGATGCGCTGATCAACAACGCGGCGATCACGAACTCGGGCGGCAAATTGTCGACGGAGCTCGACGTGTCGACCTGGGACGCGGTGATGAACGTGAACGTGCGCGGCGTGTGGCTCGTCAGCAATGCGGCGCTGCCGCACCTCGCGCAGTCGGGTCGCGGCGCGATCGTGAACCTCGCATCGGACACCGCGCTGTGGGGCGCGCCGAAGCTGCTCGCGTACGTCGCGAGCAAGGGCGCGGTGATCGCGATGACGCACGCGCAGGCACGCGAGTTCGGCGCGCACGGCGTGACGGTCAATGCGATCGCGCCGGGGCTGACGGAAGTCGAGGCGACGGCCTACGTGCCGGCCGAGCGCCACGCGTTCTACATGCAGGGCCGCGCATTGACGCGCGCGCAGGTGCCCGACGACGTGACGGGCCCCGTGCTGTTCCTGCTGTCGGACGGCGCGCGCTTCGTGACGGGTCAACTGCTGCCGGTGAACGGCGGCTTCGTAATGAATTGAATTGAAGTTTTCACTCTGATGAAGGAGAGGACGATGGCGGACGCCGATCTCGAACGCAAGTCGTGGGACCAGCCGGAAGGCGCAAGCTTCAACGACTGGATGGAAGGGCGCGTTGCTCGCTACGCGACGCGGCGCTACGACTGGGACGCACTGAAGTTCCAGGCCGACTACGACCCGAAGTACCGCCGCGCGCAGATGCGCTACGTCGGCACGGGCGGCACGGGCGTCGCGAAGGACGTCAACACGGTGCCGGCCGGCAACTTCACGTTCTCGACGATGGTCATCCCGGCCGGCAACATCGGCCCGAGCCACATCCACATCGACGTGGAAGAGATCTTCTTCGTGCTGCGCGGCAAGATGAAGGTGATCTGCGAGCGCGACGGCGAGACGTGGGAAGCGATCCTCGGCGAGCGCGACCTGATCTCGGTGCCGCCGGGCGTGTATCGCACGGAAATCAACATCGGCGAGGAAGATGCGCTGATGTGCGTGATGCTCGGTTCGCCGAAGCCGGTCACGCCGACGTATCCGCCCGATTCGCCGCTCGCGAAGATCAAGCGCTGAGACGGGACGGGTGAAGCAATGAGTGTCATCGACAAACGTGAGCGCGACCGCACCGCGGCGTTCGCCGCGTTGCTCGGGCAGTTTCCCGAGCAGCGTTGCGCGGCCGGCGCGGCGGGCACGATCGGTTACCGTGAGGCCGGCGCGCAGCATGCGGGCCGTGCGCTGCCCGTCGTGCTGCTGCACGGCATCGGCTCGGGCGCCGCATCGTGGGTCAGCCAGCTCGACACGCTCGGCGCATCGCGGCGCGTGCTCGCGTGGGACGCGCCCGGTTACGGCGTGTCGACGCCCGTGCACGGCGCGTCGCCGGCCGCCGCCGATTACGCGGCATCGCTGAACGCGTGGCTCGAGGCACTCGGCATCGAACGCTGCGTGCTGGTCGGCCATTCGCTCGGCGCGATCGTCGCGGGTGGTCTCGCCCGCGTGATGCCTGCGCGGATCGCCGGCCTGCTGCTGGTGTCGCCCGCGGGCGGCTACGGCAGCGCACCGGCCGAAACGCGCGAATCGCGCCGCGACGCGCGGCTCGCGATGCTCGCCGAACTCGGCCCGGCCGGGCTCGCCGAGCAGCGCAGCGGCAACATGCTGTCCGGTTTCGCGAACGAGGAGGCACGTGCGTGGGTGCGCTGGAACATGGCGCGCATCGTGCCGGCCGGCTACGCGCAGGCCACGCATCTGCTCGCGAACGCCGATCTCGCGGCCGATCTCGCCGGCTTTCGCGGTCGCACGGCCGTGGCCGTCGGCGCGAACGACGCGATCACGCCGCCCGCCGCGTGCGAGCGGATCGCCGCGGCCGCGCACGTCGGGCTGCAGGTGATTCCGCAAGCCGGTCATGCCGGTTATGTCGAGGCTCCGGCCGTCTATTCCGCACTGATCGACTCGTTCTGCCGTCAGTGCGACCAACAGCGGGGGCTGGCATGAACGAACCGCTGCAACGACCCGCACCCGAAAACGACAAGGCCGAAGCCAGCTACGTGGTGCCGGGCCTCGAACGCGGGCTGCGGATCCTCGCCGAATTCTCGCCGCGCGAGCCCGTGCTCGGTGCGCCCGAGTTGTCGAAGCGGCTCGGCATTCCGCGCACGACGGTGTTCCGCCTGCTGCAGACGCTCGAATCGCTCGGCTTCCTCGAGCGCGCGGACAAGGATCGCAACTACAAGCTCGGCATCGCCGTGCTGCGGCTCGGCTTCGAATACCTGAGCTCGCTGGAGCTGACCGATCTCGGCCTGCCCGTGATCGAGAGCCTGCGCGACGCCACCGGCTTCACGACGCACATCGTGATCCGCGACGGCCGCGACGTGGTGTTCGTCGCAAAGGCGCAGAGCCAGTCGCCGGTGTTCAGCTCGATCCGCGTGAACGTCGGCACGCGCTTGCCCGCGCATGCGACGACACACGGCCACGTGCTGATGGGCGACCTGTCGCTGAAGGAACTGCATGCGCTCTATCCGGAAGGCACGCTGAACCGGATGACGAACGCGACACCGGAAACGGTCGACGCACTGTACGAAGTGATCCGCGAGGATGCGCTGCGCGGCTACGGCGTCAGCAATTCGTCGTTCGAGCGCGGCATCTCGGTGGTCACGGCGCCGGTGCGCAACGAGACGCAGAAGATCGTCGCGTGCATCACGGTGACGGTGCCGCGGCCGGAGATCGACGCGGCGCTGATCGCCGACGGGCTGATCGACAAGGTGCAGCGCGCGGCGGCGGAATTGTCGCGGCGGCTCAATTACCGCTCGGATGACGAGCACACGTTTATGAAAGCATTAGGACTCCGATGATCCAGATCGATCTGACCGGGCAGGTGGCGGTGGTGACGGGCGGTTCGTCCGGCATCGGCCTCGCGACCGCCGAACGGTTCCTGCAGGCAGGCGCATCGGTCGCGATTTGCGGCCGCGACGGCGAGCGCCTGGCGCGCGCCGAGGCGATGCTCAACGAAAAATACCCGGGCGCGCAACTGCTCGCCGCCCGCTGCAACGTGCTCGACGAGCATGACGTCGCCGCGTTCGCGCAAGCGGTGTCCGCACGCTTCGGCCGCGCCGACATGCTGGTCAACAACGCCGGCCAGGGTCGCGTGTCGACCTTCGCGGACACGACCGACGACGCGTGGCGCGACGAACTCGAACTGAAGTATTTCAGCATCATCCGCCCGACGCGCGCGTTCCTGCCGCTGCTGCGCGATGCGCAGGCGCCGACGATCACCTGCGTGAACTCGCTGCTCGCACTGCAGCCGGAGCCGCACATGGTGGCGACGTCGTCGGCGCGCGCGGGCGTGCTGAGCCTCGTGAAGTCGCTCGCGAACGAACTCGCGCCGCAGCGCATCCGCGTGAACTCGATCCTGATCGGCATCGTCGAGTCGGGCCAGTGGCGCCGCCGTTACGAAGCGCAGGCGCAGGCCGGCGAAAGCTGGGAGGACTGGACGGGCGCGATCGCCCGCACGAAGCACATTCCGCTGAACCGCTTCGGCAAGCCCGACGAGGCAGCCTGGGCACTTTTTTATCTCGCAACGCATCTGTCGTCCTACACGACGGGCAGCCATATCGACGTTTCTGGAGGCTTTGCACGCCATGTCTGAAAAAACCACGGTTGGCGAGCTGATTGCCGCCTTTCTCGAGCAGTGCGGCGTGAAGACCGCATTCGGTGTCATCTCGATCCACAACATGCCGATCCTCGACGCGATCAACTCGCGCGGCAACATCCGGTACGTCGGCGCACGCGGCGAAGCCGGCGCATTGAACATGGCCGACGGCCTGGCCCGCGTGTCGGGCGGCCTCGGCGTCGCGTTCACGAGCACGGGGACGGCGGCAGGCAACGCGGCGGGCGCGATGGTCGAGGCGCTGACGGCAGGCACCGCGCTGCTGCACGTCACGGGGCAGATCGAGACGCCGTATCTCGACCAGGATCTCGCGTATATCCACGAAGCGCCGGATCAACTGTCGATGCTGGACTCGATCTCGAAAGCCGCCTTCCGCGTGCGCACCGTCGAAACCGTGCTGCCGACGATCCGCGAAGCCGTGCGCGTCGCGCAGACGGCGCCGACGGGCCCGGTGTCGGTCGAGATTCCGATCGACATCCAGGCAGCTGAAATCGAATGGCCGGAAGACCTCGCACCGGCGCACGTCACGGTGCGCGAGCACGATTCCGCACGCGTCGCGAAGCTCGCCGACGCCCTCGCGGCGAAGCGCCGCCCGCTGCTGTGGCTCGGCGGCGGCGCGCGCCATGCACGCGCGGAAGTCGAGCGCCTCGTGAAGCTCGGCTTCGGCGTCGTGACGAGCGTGCAGGGCCGTGGCGTGCTGCCGGAGGATCACCCGGCGACGCTCGGCGCGTTCAACGTGCACGCGTCCGTCGAAGCGTTCTACAAGACTTGCGACGCGCTCGTCGTCGTCGGTTCGCGCCTGCGCGGCAACGAAACGCTGAAGTACAAGCTCGCGCTGCCGCAGCCGCTGTTCCGCGTCGATGCCGAGGCACTCGCCGACAACCGCGGCTATCGCAACGAGCTGTTCGTGCATGGCGATTCGAAGCGCGTGCTGGCCGAGCTGGCCGACCGGCTCGAAGGCCGCCTGTCGGTCGATCCGCAGTTCGCGGCCGATCTCGCGGCAGCCCGCGAGCAGGCGGTGGCCGACGTGTCGAAGGGCCTCGGGCCGTACAAGAAGCTGGTCGACACGCTGCAGGGGGCGGTCGGCCGCGACTACAACTGGGTGCGCGACGTGACGATCTCGAACAGCACGTGGGGCAACCGGCTGCTGAAGATCTTCGAGCCGCGCTCGGGCGTGCATGCGCTCGGCGGCGGCATCGGCCAGGGCATCCAGATGGGCATCGGCGCGGCGCTCGCGGGCGCGGCGGCCAAGACGGTCTGCCTGGTCGGCGACGGCGGGCTGATGGTCAACGTCGGCGAGCTCGTGACGGCCGTGCAGGAGAACGCGAACGTGATGATCGTGCTGATGAACGACCAGTGCTACGGCGTGATCCGCAATATCCAGGACGCGCACTACGGCGGCCGCCGCTGCTTCGTGCAACTGCACCAACCCGATTTCGCGCAGTTCTGCGCGAGCTTCGGCCTCACGCACTACCGGATCACGTCGCTCGACGACGCCGAGGCGATCGTGCGCGAAGGGATGGCCAAGGAAGGGCCGGTGATGGTCGAGGTCGACATGCTGTCGGTCGGCTCGTTCGCATCGCAGTTCGCGGGCCCCCCGGTGAAGAAGGAAGCGCCGACGGAGCGCCAGTATGCTTAACGGGCAAAAGCGGGCCCACGCCCCCGTCGACGTCGCGATGATCGGCTTCGGTGCGATCGGCGCGGCCGTGTACCACGCGGTCGAGCACGATGCGTCGCTGCGCATCGCGCACGTGATCGTGCCGGAACACCAGCGCGCGGCGGTGCAGGGCGTGCTGGGCGGCGCGGTGGAGGTCGTGTCGTCGGTCGACGCACTGGCCCGCCGCCCCGAGTTCGCGCTCGAATGCGCGGGCCACAGCGCGCTCGTCGATCACGTCGTGCCGCTGCTGAAGGCCGGCACCGACTGCGCGGTCGCGTCGATCGGCGCGCTGTCCGACCTCGCGCTGCTCGACGTGCTCGCGCAGGCGGCCGACGAAGGCGACGCGACGGTCACGCTGCTGTCCGGCGCGATCGGCGGCATCGACGCGCTGGCCTCGGCGAAGCAGGGCGGCCTCGACGAAGTGCTGTACGTGGGCCGCAAGCCGCCGCTCGGCTGGCTCGGCACGCCCGCCGAGGAGATGTGCGACCTGCGTGCGATGACCGCGGAAAAGGTGATCTTCGAAGGCACCGCACGCGACGCCGCGCGCCTGTATCCGAAGAACGCGAACGTCGCGGCCACCGTGGCGCTCGCGGGCCTCGGCCTCGACGCGACGCACGTGCGCCTGATCGCCGATCCGGCGGTCGAGCGCAACGTGCACCGCATCACCGCGCGCGGCGCATTCGGCGAGATGTCGCTGGAAATGAGCGGCAAGCCGCTGCCCGACAACCCGAAGACGTCCGCGCTGACGGCGTACAGCGCGATCCGCGCGCTGCGCAACCGCGCGGCCCGCTGCGTGATCTGACCGGGCCATTGAATGTCCGCCCGCGCCACCGCGGGGGCGGACGTGCAGAGACAGATTTGTGGGACTTGTGACATGACTCCTTTCGATACGAGCCTCGTGCCCGACGGCAACATCCTGATCGGCGGCGAATGGCGGCGCGGCCGTGGCGCGCCTTACGCGAGCATCTATCCGGCCGACCAGTCGCTGAACATGGAAGTGTCGACGGCGAACGCGGAAGACGCGGCCGAAGCCGTCGTGGCCGCCGACGCCGCCTGGCGCCGCGCCGACTGGGCCGGGCTGAAGCCGCACCTGCGCGCGCAGGTGCTGTACCGCATCGCCGACCTGATCATGCAGCGCCACGAGGCGCTCGCGAACCTGCAGCGCCGCGACAACGGCAAGCCGATCGGCGAGACGCGCGTGCTGGTGGCGAGCGCGGCGAACACGTTCCGCTATTTCGCGGCGTGCCTCGAAACGCTCGACGAGGAACTGACGCCGTCGCGCGGCGACTACCTGACGATGAGCGTGCACGAGCCGATCGGCGTGATCGCGGCGATCACGCCGTGGAATTCGCCGATCGCGTCCGACGCGCAAAAGCTCGCGCCGGCGCTCGCCGGCGGCAATGCGGTGGTGCTCAAGCCGGCCGAGGTCACGCCGCTCGTGTCGCTCGCGCTGGCCCGCATCTGCGAGGAAGCCGGCGTGCCGAAGGGCGTGCTGAGCGTGCTGCCGGGCAAGGGCTCGGTGATCGGCGACGTGCTTGTGCGTCATCCGCTCGTGAAGAAGGTGTCGTTCACGGGTGGCACGGAAGTCGGGCGCGGCATCGCACGCATCGCGGCGGAAAAGCTGATGCCCGTGTCGCTCGAACTCGGCGGCAAGTCGCCGACGATCGTATGCGACGACGCCGATCTCGATCATGCAGTGAACGGCGTGCTGTACGGCATCTTCAGCTCGTCGGGCGAAGCGTGCATCGCGGGTTCGCGGCTGTTCGTGCAGCGCGCGGTGTACGACGAATTCATGAAGCGCCTGGTCGCGGGCGCACGCAAGCTGCGCGTGGGCGACCCGACGCGCCCCGACACGCAGATGGGGCCGCTGATCACCGCGAAGCATCGCGAGTCGGTGGAGCGCTACGTGGCGCTCGGCCTCGAGGAAGGCGGCCGCCTGCTGTGCGGCGGCGAGCGGCCGTCGGGCGACGGTCGCGAGAACGGCTTCTTCTATCAGCCGACGATTCTCGAAGGCCTGCCGAACAGCGCACGCATCTGCCAGGAAGAAATCTTCGGCCCCGTGCTCGTCGCGATGCCGTTCGACGACGAAGCGTCGCTGATCGCGCAGGCGAACGACAGCGTGTTCGGCCTGGCCGCCGGCATCTGGACGCGCGACTACAAGCGCGCATGGCGCATCGCGCGCGCGCTGGAGACGGGCACCGTCTGGATCAACACGTACAAGCTGTTCTCGATCTCCACGCCGTTCTCGGGCTGGAAGGAGAGCGGGATGGGCCGCGAGAAGGGGCGTCTCGGCATCCGCGAGTACATGCAGCAGAAGAGCCTCTACTGGGGCTTGAACGACGCGCCGCTGCCGTGGGCGAACTGAGCGAAGGGGAAAAACGCAATGAGCATTCTGGGAATCGAGCAGATCACGTACGGGGTCGACGATCTCGCCACCTGCCGGCGCTTTTTCGCCGACTGGGGGCTGAAGGAAGTCGAGCACGACGACACGCAGGCGCGCTTCGAGACGTTGAACGGCTGCACCGTGCTGGTCGTCAAGGCCGACGACCCGGCGCTGCCGCCCGCGTTCGAAGCGGGCCCGACGCTGCGTGAAGTCACGTGGGGCGTCGCGACGCAGCAGGAACTCGACGCGCTGCGCGGCAAGTTTGCAGGCCAGCCCGGCTTTTATGCGCGGAAGGATGCGTTCGGTTGCACCGACCCGAACGGGATGGCGATCCGCATCGAAGTCACGCGCAAGCGCGCACTCGACATCACGGGCTCGCCGTCGAACGTGTGGGGCCGGGCGCTGCGCGTCGACCAGCCGAGCCCGATCTATGCGCGTGCGGAGCCGGTCGAGGTCGGGCATGTCGTGTTCTTCACGAACTGCCTCGACGCGCAGGAAAAGTTCTATCACGAGCTGCTGGGCTTCGAGACGTCCGACCGCTACCCGGGCCGCGGCGCGTTCATGCGCTGCGCGCCGCACGGCGGCCACCACGACCTGTTCCTGCTCGCGCTGCCGAACGGAAAACGCGGCCTGAACCACGTCGCGTTCACCGTGCGCGACATCCACGAAGTGTTCGGCGGCGGCCTGCACATCGACCGCTGCGGCTGGGAAACGCAACTCGGCCCGGGGCGTCATCCGGTGTCGTCCGCGTACTTCTGGTACTTCCAGAACCCGGCCGGCGGCCTGATCGAGTACTACGCGGACGAAGACATGCTGACGCCCGAGTGGCAGCCGCGCGAATTCGAACCGGGCCCGACCGTGTTCGCCGAATGGGCCGTCGACGGCGGCCTCGACGGTAACACGCGCCGGCAGAAGCACGCGAAGGCGCCGGAAGGCAAGTTCATGACGGAGCGCAAATCGTGAGCGAAGAGAACGCACAGGCGCACGCCGCGCCGGGCACGGTCGTCGTGATCGGCGGCGGCCAGGCCGCCGGCTGGGTGCTGAAGACGCTGCGCGCGGAAGGTTTTGCGGGCCGTCTCGTGATGATCGCCGACGAGCCGCATCTGCCGTACGAGCGGCCGCCGCTGTCGAAGGCCGTGCTGGCCGGCGACGCCGACATCGAAACCGTGCGCGTCGTGCGTCCCGACGAATTCGACGCGCTGAACGTCGAGGCGTGGCAGCCGGAACGCGCCGCATCGATCGACCGTGCGCGCCGCGTGGTGCGTACCGAAAGTGGCCGCGAGATCGAATACGACCGCCTCGTGATCGCGACCGGCGGCACGTCGCGCCGCCTGCCGGACGCGCTCGTGAAGACGCCGAACCTGCATTACCTGCGCACGCTCGATGAAGCGGCCGCACTCGGCGAGAAGCTGCGCGCGAGCCGGCGCGTGCTCGTGATCGGCGGCGGCTGGATCGGCCTCGAAGTCGCGGCGACCGCGCGCAAGCTCGGCGTCGAGGCGGTCGTGGTCGAAGGCGCGCCGCGGCTGTGCGGCCGCTCGGTGCCGCAGGTCGTGTCGGATTTCCTGCTCGACCTGCATCGCGCGAACGGCGTCGACGTCCGGCTCGGCGCGGCGCTCGCGTCGCTCGACGCCCAGCCGGACGACGCGTCGAAGGTACGCGCGACGCTCGCCGACGGCACGACGATCGACGCCGATTTCGCGGTGGCCGGCATCGGTCTCGCGTTGAACGCGTCGCTCGCGCGCGACGCGGGGCTGGCGATCGACGACGGCATCGTCGTCGACGAATTCGGCGCGACGAGCGACCCGGCGATCTTCGCGTGCGGCGACGTCGCGAACCATCACAACGGCTGGCTGAAGCGGCGCGTGCGGCTCGAATCGTGGGCCAATGCGCAGAACCAGGCGATCGCGGCCGCGAAGGCCGTGCTGGGCGTGCGCGCACCGTACGCGGAAATTCCGTGGTTCTGGTCGGATCAGTACGACGTGAACCTGCAGATCCTCGGCGATCTGCCGGCCGATGCGCAGCTCGTCGTGCGCGGCGAGCTTGCCGCGCGACGCGCGACGCTGTTTTTCGTGGGCGAAGGGCATGTGAGAGGTGTCATCGCCGTGAACAACGCGCGTGAGCTGAAGCTCGCGCGCAAGTGGATGAACCAGGGCCGGGCAGTGGATACGGAAGCGCTGGCAGACACGAGCAAGACACTGGCCTGACCGGGCGACGAAACCCAGGAGATCCTCCGCATGAGCACTTTCGACAATGTCGTGGCCGGTCGCGCCACGATGGAAGCTGCCGCCTCCACGCCCGGCGCGATCATCGCGCGGCTCGAGCGGCTTCCGGCCAACGCAATGCAGATCCGCGCCCGCGTGCTGATCGGCACCGCGACGTTCTTCGACGGCTTCGACGTGATCACGATCGCGGCCACGCTGCCGCTGCTGATTCACAAATGGGGGCTGTCGCCGACCCAGATCGGCCTGCTGATCGCGTCCGGCGCGATCGGCCAGCTGATCGGCGCATTCCTGTTTCCCGCGCTGGCGGAGAAGCACGGCCGCGTGAAGGCGATCGCGTGGAGCTCGGCCGTGATCGGCATCACGAGTATCGCGTGCGGCTTCGCGCCGACGTTCGAAGTGTTTGTGCTGCTGCGGATACTGCAGGGGCTCGGGCTTGGCGGCGAGCTGCCGGTCGCCGCGACGTACATCAACGAGATCACGCGCGCACATGGCCGCGGCCGCTTCGTGCTGCTGTACGAGATCGTGTTCCCGATCGGCCTGCTCGTGTCGATGGCGCTCGGCGCGTGGCTCGTGCCGCGCTTCGGCTGGGAGATCATGTACTTCGTCGGCGGGCTGCCGCTGATCCTGTCGCTCGTGCTGACGCGCCTCGTGCCGGAATCGCCGCGCTGGCTCGCGTCGCGCGGGCGGCTCGCGGAAGCCGGGCGGGCGACGAGCGCGTTCGAAGCGTCGGTGCGCGGCGAACTGCCGCCGGTCACGCAGGTGGCCGCGTTCGACGAGATGGTGCGCCAGCACCCGAAGCGCCGGATGAGCGACCTGTTCAGCGCCGCGTATCGCAAGCGCACGCTCGCGGTGGCGACGTTGTGGGCGACCTGCGGGTTCATCCAGTACGGGCTGTCGACGTGGCTGCCGACGATCTACAAGAACTTCTATCACGCGCCGCTGCAGCTCGCGCTGAACCTCGCGGTGATCGGCTCGGTGATGGGTGTGCTCGGGTCGCTGGCGTCGGCGCTGCTCGTCGACAAGCTCGGCCGCAAGCCGGTGATCGTGTGGTCGTTCGTGCTGTGCGCGCTGTCGCTGGCGTTCGCGGGTGTCTATCACGCGTCGTCGGTGTATGTCGTCTCGATCTTCTGCTCGCTGTCGCTCGGGTTGATGGCGTCGGGGTTCATCACCGCGTACGTCTATACGCCGGAGCAGTATCCGACGAGCATCCGCGCGTCGGGCTGCGGACTCGGCAGCGCATGGCTGAAGATCGCGTCGTTCGTCGCGCCGATGGTGGTGCCGCACGCGATCATCGGCGGGAATCTCGCCCCCGCGTTCTACCTGATCGGCATCGTGCCGCTGATCGCGGCGGTGACCGTGCACTTCGTCGGGATCGAGACGAAGGGGAAGGTGCTCGAAGCGCTTGAAGCGTAGGCGCGGCCGGCGGCGGTAACGGATGACGTGGTGAGGCCCGGGCGATGCCCGGGCTTTTTGTTTTTCACGGCGATCCGGTTGGCGTGGCGGGGCGGGCCGTGCGAACGCGCGGCGTGGCCGACTCGAGGCTTGCGTGTTCTAATTCACGCTCCCGTTTTTCGATCGAGTGTTGTCATGCCCCTGTTCGAACCCGTCACGCTGGAAACGTCCCGCCTCTTCCTGCGGCCGCTGCGCGAAGCCGACGCGCACGCCTTCTTCGAGATCTGGTCGGATGCGGAAGCGATGCGCTATTTCTCGTTCTCGCCGATGACGCACATCGAACAGGCCGTCGAGCGCGTCGCGCGCAACCTGAAGACGTCCGCGAGCGGGCAGGACCTGATCTGCGTGCTCGAACTGCGGGAAACCGGTGAAGCACTCGGCGAATGCGTGCTGTTCCATGCGAACGAGCAATGCCGGCGTGCCGAGATCGGCTTCAGCCTGCGGCGCCGGTACTGGCGCGGCGGCTACATGCGCGAGGCGGCGTCGGCCGTGATCGATCACGCGTTCGGCACGCTGCGGCTGAACCGGATCGAAGCCGATATCGATCCGCGCAACGTCGCGTCGGCGCGGCTGCTCGAACGGCTCGGCTTCGCGCGGGAAGGGTTGCTGCGCGAACGCTGGATCGTCGGCGACGAAGTGTCGGACAGCGCGCTGTACGGGTTGCTGGCGAGCGACCGGCGCGCGTGAGGCGGCCGGGCCGGCGATGGCCCGGTCAGGTCAATTCCGGCGGCTGTCTTCCATGTCGGTCACGCGTCGGTTGTACCCGGTCGCGTCTGCGTACTCACCCGTCCGATCTCTCTGTTGCTGGCCGCGCGCACTCGTCGAACGCTCACGATTTCGCGAGCAGGCCCTCGACCTGTTCTTTCCCGCGCAGGGCCGCAACCCACCGGTCGGGTAACGCGTGCTCGCCGTACAGCGCGCCGGCGAGGCTGCCGGCGATGGCCGCCGTCGTATCCGTGTCGTTGCCGAGCGCGATCGCGCGCTTCACACAGTCTTCGTAGCTGCGCGTCGACAACAGGCAATGGATCGACGACCAGAAGCTGTCGACCACGTAACCGGACCCTTGCGGCGCGTCGAAGCGGCCATCGAGCACGATCTTCAGTTCGACTTCGTCTGCGGTGCCCGCGTAGCGTGTGAGCAGCTCGTCCTCGGCCGCGCGCACCGCATCCGGCGCCGGCTTGCCTTTGACGATGCCCCATGCCGTCAGGCCATAAAGCGCACAGCACAGCTGCGAGCGCACGTGGCCGTGCGTGACGACGCTCTGCTTGCACGCAAGCCGGATCGCGTCGTCGCGCGAGGCGGCGACCATTACCACCGGGAAGCAGCGCATCAGCGAGCCGTTGCCGTTGTCGCGCTCGCCGTCGGGGCCGGCAACGGCGGGCGCCGCGCCGGCCGCCAGCGCATGGAACGCACGCTGCGTCTGCAGGCCGACATCGAACACGCGGCCGTCCGGCGTG
Organism: Burkholderia sp. ZZQ-2; assembly: GCF_050768715.1. Lineage (NCBI taxonomy): Bacteria > Pseudomonadati > Pseudomonadota > Betaproteobacteria > Burkholderiales > Burkholderiaceae > Burkholderia > Burkholderia sp. ZZQ-2. The sequence goes on from NZ_LDVA01000348.1 coordinate 24,960, forward strand.
AAGGCGCCGCGATGAAACCAGTCCTGCAGGTTGCGGGCGAACGTGTCGAGATTGAGGTCGCGGTCATCCGCGAGCGCGTCGAGCAGCGCGAGCGCCTGCGCGCCGTCGTCGCTCCAGGTGCCGGGCGGCACGCCGTCGTGTGCGCGCGCAAAGCCGGGCGGCGGCGTCATGTCGATCGCGGCGGGCGGCGGGATCGACGCGGCATCGTGGAATTCGTACGGCACGCCCAGTGCGTCGCCGATCAGCAGGCCAAGCAGGCCGCCGCGCAGGCGGGATTGTCGGTTCGGAAGGGTCGTCATCGGAGGAAGTTGGGGTTGGCGGCTCGCGTTGCAGATTAGACCAATCGCATTCGCGTGCCTAGCCGGCGCATGCTGGCGGGCCGGATGCGGTGCGCGCGAATCGCCGGAGTATGCTTGCGAGTCAGGACCGGATTCGCTGACCGACCGCGGAGCGGGTGGCGTCGAGTATGGAGCAACGACATGAAACAGATCGTGGTAACCCGCGTCGCAGCGTATTCCGTCGACAGTGAATGCGCGGAAGTGACGCTATGCCGCGGCGAGCACGAGATCACGGTGTTCTCGTTCGGCGGCACGGCGCGCGTGAACGACATCGTGCGGACGCCGGTGTCGGCCGTCGACTGCGATGTACGCGCGGCCTGTCTTGACGATTGGCCGGACGATGCAAAGCGGGCGGCCAGCCGGCAATGGATCGGGAAAACCGCAAACCCGTATGGTTATCGCGGATGTGCGCAGGTCGTCGACCGGGATCAGGGGGTGATCGACGTGGTCGGCTTCGTGATCGACGTGGGCGAGTTGCCATGCGGTGGCGCGGTCGAATTCGAGTGTCTGCGGCTCGACCTCTGAGCGGCCGATCGACTGACGGCCTTGCCGGGTTGCCGGCGCAAACTTACGCTTGGCCGGCACCCCGGCCCACGAACAGGATCGACCATGCAAGCCCATCCTCTGCGTCTTTCCCCCGGCGACGATCTGCGCCGGTCGATCGAGGAAGCATTGCGCCCGCACAGTGCGCACGCGGCCTTCGTGATCCAGGGCATCGGCAGCCTGAGCGTCGCGCAATTGCGCTTCGCCGGCGTCGACCAGCCGACCGAATTGCGCGGCGACCTCGAAATTCTGACGCTGGCCGGTTCGGTGTCGCCGGACGGCGCGCACCTGCACATGGCCGTTTCCGATGCGAGCGGCCACGTGTCGGGCGGCCATGTGGCGAGCGGTTGCGTGGTGCGCACGACCGCCGAGATCCTGCTCGCGCTGCTGCCCGCACATCGTTTCTCTCGCGAACCCGATGCGGGCACCGGCTTCAACGAGCTGGTGATCCGGCGAGAGCCGGGCGGCGAAACGGCATAAAAAAAGCGCCGCAGGCCTTTCAGCCTGCGGCGCCATGGCGTGGTGCCGCGACGTCAACCGCCCGTCGCAGCCCGTCGCGCGTGCTTACATCTGCACGGTGTCGGCCACTTCCTTGAAGTCTTCGATCTGGTCGAAGTTCATGTACTTGTAGATCTTGTCGCCGTTGGCGCTGAGCACGCCCATGTCCGCCATGTACTCTTCCTTGGTCGGGATCTTGCCCAGACGCGAGCAGATGGCCGCCAGTTCCGCCGAGCCGAGATACACGTTCGTGTTCTTGCCGAGACGGTTCGGGAAGTTGCGGGTCGACGTCGACATGACCGTCGCGCCTTCGCGCACCTGAGCCTGGTTACCCATGCACAGCGAGCAGCCCGGCATTTCGGTACGCGCACCGGCCGTGCCGAACACGCCGTAGTGGCCTTCTTCCGTCAGCTGCTTCTGGTCCATCTTGGTCGGCGGCGCGACCCACAGCTTGACCGGGATGTCGCGCTTGCCTTCGAGCAGCTTCGATGCGGCACGGAAGTGACCGATGTTGGTCATGCACGAGCCGATGAACACTTCGTCGATCTTGGCGCCGGCGACGTCCGACAGCGTCTTCACGTCGTCCGGGTCGTTCGGGCAGGCGACGATCGGCTCGTGGATGTCGGCGAGGTCGATCTCGATGACGGCCGCGTACTCGGCGTCGGCATCCGGCGACAGCAGTTGCGGGTCGGCCAGCCACTGCTCCATCGCCGCGATACGGCGCTGCAGGCTGCGCGGATCCTGGTAGCCCTGCGCGATCATCCACTTCAGCAGCGTGATGTTGCTGTTCAGGTATTCGATGATCGGTTCCTTGTTCAGGCGCACCGAGCAACCGGCGGCCGAACGCTCGGCGGACGCATCCGACAGCTCGAACGCTTGCTCGACCTTCAGGTCGGGCAGGCCTTCGATTTCGAGGATGCGGCCCGAGAAGATGTTCTTCTTGCCTTGCTTGGCGACCGTCAGCATGCCTTGCTTGATCGCGTACAGCGGGATCGCGTTGACGAGGTCACGCAGCGTGACGCCCGGCTGCATCTTGCCCTTGAAGCGGACCAGCACCGATTCCGGCATGTCCAGCGGCATCGTGCCGGTGGCGGCCGCGAACGCGACCAGGCCCGAACCTGCCGGGAAGCTGATGCCGATCGGGAAACGCGTGTGCGAATCGCCGCCGGTGCCGACGGTGTCGGGCAGCAGCATGCGGTTCAGCCACGAGTGGATCACGCCGTCGCCCGGGCGCAGCGCGATGCCGCCACGCGTGCTGATGAAGTTCGGCAGCGTCTGGTGCGTCTTCACGTCGACCGGCTTCGGATACGCGGCGGTGTGGCAGAACGACTGCATCACGAGGTCGGCCGAGAAGCCGAGGCAGGCGAGATCCTTCAGTTCGTCGCGGGTCATCGGGCCCGTGGTGTCCTGCGAGCCGACCGAGGTCATCTTCGGTTCGCAGTACGTGCCCGGGCGCACGCCCTTGCCTTCCGGCAGACCGCATGCGCGGCCGACCATCTTCTGCGCGAGCGAGAAGCCCTTGCCGCTGTCGGCCGGCTGGTGCGGCAGGCGGAACAGCGTCGACGGCGCGAGGCCCAGCGCTTCACGCGCCTTCGCGGTCAGGCCGCGGCCGATGATCAGCGGAATGCGGCCGCCGGCGCGCACTTCGTCGAACAGCACGTCGGACTTGACCTGGAATTCGGCGATCACGTTGCCGTCCTTCAGCGCCTTGCCTTCATACGGGCGCAGTTCGACCACGTCGCCCATTTCCATCTGCGACACGTCGAGCTCGATCGGCAGCGCGCCGGCGTCTTCCATCGTGTTGTAGAAGATCGGGGCGATCTTGCCGCCGAGGCACACGCCGCCGAAGCGCTTGTTCGGCACGAACGGGATGTCTTCGCCGGTGAACCACAGCACCGAGTTGGTGGCCGACTTGCGCGAGGAGCCGGTGCCGACCACGTCGCCCACGTAGGCGACCAGATGACCCTTTTCCTTCAGCGATTCGATGAACTTGACCGGGCCGCGCTTGCCGTCTTCTTCTGGCGTGATGCCCGGGCGTGCGTTCTTCAGCATCGCCAGCGCGTGCATCGGGATGTCCGGGCGGGTGGTGGCGTCCGGGGCCGGCGACAGGTCGTCGGTGTTCGTTTCGCCCGTCACCTTGAACACGGTGATGGTCAGGCTTTGCGGCACTTCCGGACGGCTCGTGAACCATTCGGCGTCGGCCCAGCTTTGCAGCACGGCCTTCGCATGCGCGTTGCCCTTGTCGGCGAGTTCCTTGACGTCATGGAACTGGTCGAACATCAGCAGGGTTTTCTTCAGTGCGTCAGCGGCGACGGCAGCGACTGCCTCGTCGGACAGCAGTTCGATCAGCGGCTGGATGTTGTAGCCGCCCAGCATCGTGCCGAGCAGTTCGGTGGCGCGTTCGCGCGAGATCAGCGGGCAGGCGGTCTCGCCCTTGGCCACGGCGGCCAGGAAGCCGGCCTTCACGCGGGCGGCTTCGTCGACGCCGGCCGGCACGCGATGGGTGATCAGGTCGACGAGCGTCTGCTCTTCGCCGGCAGGCGGGTTGGTCAGCAGTTCCACCAGTTCGGCGGTCTGCTGAGCCGTCAGCGGCAGGGGAGGAATACCGAGCGCGGCGCGGGCGGCCACGTGAGCACGAAAGTTTTCAAGCATGGGGAGACCTGCTGATATTGCGTTTGAGGGGAAGGCCTTGCCGGCACTCCGGGGCTGTTCCAGGCACTGCTTTGAGCGGGATTCTAATCTCAATGATCTGTAACGTCAAATGTCTTATGTCTTATATAAGAGTTGAGACTTGGGGCATGGAAAACGCGGTGGCGCGGGGGAGCCGGTGTTTGCGGATGTGCTTCGGCGGCTCGCCGGGGCATGCCTGCAGGCGCTGTCTCGGGTGTTCCGGTTGTTGATGGGAGGAGCTGGGGCGGCGGTGTGCGTGACCGGGATCCGGGGTTGCCCGTCAGTGTCGGGTCGCCCGCGGCGCGGCGCCGAACGCTGTCGTGTGAACAGGCAAGGGTCGCCCGAGGCTGCGGCCCGCGCGGGGCGCTACCGGTTACGAAGCCCGGGAGTCCGGTTGCCGGCGGCGCACATTTCTGCACAAGCACGCAGGAAACGGTACACACATACCGCTTTCGGGCGCCTACGCTGTATTTCACGTGCCTTTCAGCGAGATTTCAAAAAGCGAGGCATTGGCGCGTGCCGGTCGCTTCGTCGCGAACGGCCGGCCGCGAACCCTCAAGTCCCGTCAATCCGGAACATGCGATCCAGAGAATCGATTTTCGTTGTCCTGTCGCTCGTCGCGTCGTCGCTCGTTCATGCGGCGGCGGCCGACGACGAAACGCGCGGCTTCGACAGCCGTCCCGTCGCTCTGGTCTATCGCGGCCCGGCCGCATGCGACGGTTGCCCCGAGACGATTGCGAGGCGCCTGCGGGAATCCGAGCACAAGTTCCGGGTGTTTTACGTCGGGCCCGCGGAAAAACGCCGGATCACGCCTGCCGTCCTGTCCGGCGCCGCGCTGTATGTCCAGCCCGGCGGCGGGCAGGACATTCCCGGCGCGGCGGCCAGCATCGGGAAAGACTCGATCGAGGCCGTGCGCCAATACGTGTCGAACGGCGGGCGCTATCTGGGCATCTGCATGGGCGCCTACCTGGCGGGCGACCCGGGTTTCGGGCTGGTCGCGGGCGAGATCGACTCGGAGGTCGACCGGCCGCGCTCGACGCTTCACGGTATCGCGGACACGGTGACGCCGGTGGTATGGCGCGGGAAGAAACGCTGGATCTACTTCCAGGACGGCGCGATGCTCCCGGCCGCCCCCGGCGCGGCCGTGCTGGCGACCTATCCGAACCGCGATATCGCAGCCGCGACCTATCGCTACGGCAAAGGACGCGTCGGGCTCGTCGGCCCGCATCCCGAAGCCGACGAAAGCTGGTATCGCGAGTACGGTCTCCGGAATCCGGACGGCATTCTGCCGGACATGGCGTACGACCTGATCAACGCGACGATGAAGCCATGACGTGGCGCGAGCTAATTCCGCCGTGCGCGATACGCGTCGAGATTCTTCCGCGCCTGTGCGCGGATCGCGCGTTGCACGAAAGGCGTCCAGCCGAGCAGCGCGCCTTTCAGTCCGAGCGCCTGACGCGCCCAGCGCCACAGGTCGAAGCTGTCGCGATGCTCGACGATGCGCCCGTCGCGAAACCGGAACCGCGCGTCGATCCGGTTGACCACCATCCGGCCGGTCGTGGTGAACCGGTAATGGGCGATCCATTCGGCGCGCCCGGCCTGCTGATCCGCGGCGACGTCGCTGAACGTCAAGGAAAAGTCCTGCGCACGCGCGACCAGCATGCGCCACATATCGCGTGCGAGGTCGCCGCGCAGCTCGCCGAACGCGGGATCGCTGAAGACGACGTCATCGGCATAGCAGGCGAGCATCGCGTCGATGTCGCGCTGCTGGAACGCCGTGTAGAAGCGCTGGATCAACTCGGTGTGCGGATGGCTCATCGTTGGGTGGGGTGTCGTTGCAGATGAAACGGAGTCTGGCCGCGGCGGCCGGACGTTCGACCGGTTGATCGACGGGGGCGCGCCATACGGCGGGAATGCTCCGATCGAGCGGATGTCGACGTGTCTTCCACGCGACGATGCGGGTCACGCACGGGCGTTCGGCATGGCCGCCGCCCTGAACGTGACATGCGTCGCGACATGTCGCGATATCGATCGAAACAAGCGGGAGGGGATAAGGGCGTGCGCGGCTCCGCCGGTTCAGCCCTCGCGACCGGAACCCGGCCGGAGCGTCGGCGAATGCACGTCAGCGGTTCGCCAGCGCCACGTCCTGATTGCCGCGCCCCGTCACCAGGCAGCCCGACATGAAAGCCTCGCCCTGGCTGCTGGCCGCTGCTTCGCCGAAGCCGCGGCCGAGCGCGTCGACCTTCACTTGTGCGGCGCCCTGTTCGCATGCGAGCGGGCTGGTGTCGCGGCCCTGCGCATGCAGGATCGCGCGGTCGCCGATGAGATACGCCAGCAGCGCGAAAACAGCGATATGTACGGCTCGTCTCATGGTTCGTCTCCTCGTCGCACAAGCGTAACGCGGACACGTTCGACGAAGCACTTGGGGGTTCCCCCGGTAAACGTCTGCTGAAACCGGGGGCGGGCGGGGTGATCGTGTCCCGTTTTTCGCGTGTTGCGTGGGGAACGAAGGCGCCGCTTCCATGCGGCCGGCGGGCGAAACCGGACGTGCGGCGACGCATTCGCGCGACGGTTTTCAGCGCGACAGGCCCGCGATTCGCGCGAGTTTGACGAATGTCAGGAGACAGGCGGGAGGGGGCGGTCGGACGACCGTTCAGAGCGATAGCATGAACGCATGATTTGACGGAACGCGATCGCGGAGGAATGCATCGGTTCCGGCAAGCAGGTGCGAGTTGAACATCGCTGTCGAAATAGTGAGGAATCCAAATGCTTAACGTCTCTTCCGTCCTGATCAGCCTCGCCCCGATGTGGGCCATCCTGCTCGTTGCGTCTTCGGCAGCCGCCTATTTCGTGTTCTGGCGCAAGGTCATCAAGTAAGCGCGGCGGGAACGCCGGTGCGTGCGTGGGCGGTAACGCTGAACGCGCACGGGTGTCGCTCCGCTCGCTGCAAACCTGCGGTCCGTCAGCGAACGGCCGTGACCGGCACGTTCGAAATCCGCACCAGCCGGCTCATCACGCTGCGGCGGAACACCGACATCAGCGCATGCAACGGATCGTGCCGCGGCGAGACGACCACGATCTCGTCGCACCCCGTCTCCGCCGCCACGGCCGCGATCGTATCGGCCACCGGGCCGACCTTCATCACGATGCTGTACTTGACGCCGGCTTCCCGCAGGATCCGCTCGGCCATGGCCAGGTCGGCGGACGCGAACTTCTCCTCGATCGAACGCAGCCGCGACAGCGGATGGTAGGCCTCGAGCCGCGTCGATTCGAGCGGCGCCTGAACGTTGATCAGCACGATTTCCGACGCGCACCGTTCGCGATACAGGAATGTCGCGTGGCGAACTGCCTGAAGCGAGCGGGGAGAGTGGCCGACCGGAACCAGCAGCTTGAGCATGAACGTTGTCCAGGAAACGAGATGATTCCAGCGTAGCGTGCCGCCGGGACGAACGATCTAAAGAGAACGGGCGACCGCGTAAAAATGTCGTTAACGCGCGCCGTCTCCTGATGCGCCTGATAGAAATATAAGAAATTTAAGTTTATGCGCATAAACGATTTCATCCGCGACGGCGGCGCGTGCGAAGCGTGGCCTGGCGCCACGATTTAGTCGGAACCGCAATGAATCGCGGCGGAAAATATCGGAGGTTGCCGATCCGGCGTCGCGTAGAGTAGTGCATCGGCCGCGGCGCGGCCCCGCCCGGCCGTTTCGGGGGGCGTCTGCCGCCATGCGGTCCGCCATTCCGTTCCGATTCCAGGAGACTCCGCATGCCGCACGGCGCCCCGCAGCTTCTCGCTCCCGCTTCCATCCCCGTCGACCCGATCGTGCGCCTGTCGGCCGGCGAACTCGCGTCGGCGATTCGCGGCAAGGCCGTGTCGTGCGTCGAGACGATGCGCGCGTATCTCGATCACGTCGAGCGCGTGAACGGCGCGGTCAACGCGATCGTCGCGCTGCGCGATCGCGACGCGCTGCTCGCCGAAGCCGCGGAAAAGGATGCCGCACTGGCGCGTGGCGAGTACCACGGCTGGATGCACGGGATGCCGCAGGCGCCGAAGGACCTGGCGATGACGAAGGGGCTGCGGACGACCTACGGCTCGCCGATCTTCCGCGAAAACGTGCCGCAGGCCGATTCCGTGTGCGTCGCGCGGATGCGCGCGGCCGGCGCGATCTTCATCGGCAAGACCAACACGCCCGAATTCGGGCTCGGCTCGCACACGTTCAACGAAGTCTACGGCGCGACGCGCAACCCGTACGACCTGACGAAGAGCGCGGGCGGCAGCAGCGGCGGCACGGCGGCGGCGCTCGCGTCGCGGATGCTGCCGGTCGCGGACGGCAGCGATTTCGGTGGTTCGCTGCGCAATCCGGCCGCGTTCTGCAACATCTACGGCTTCCGCCCGTCGCAGGGCCGTGTGCCGCGCTGGCCGGGCGTCGACGTGTTCGTGCAGCAGCTCGGCATCGAAGGGCCGATGGGCCGCACGGTCGGCGACGTCGCGCAGCTGCTCGCGATCCAGGCCGGCTACGACCGCAACGATCCGCTGTCGCTCGCGGAGGATCCGGCCGTGTTCGCGCAGCCGCTCGACACCGACCTGCGCGGCAAGCGCATCGCGTGGGTCGGCGACTGGAACGGTTATCTCGCGACCGAGGCCGGCGTGCTCGCGCTGTGCGAGCAGGGGCTGGCGACGCTGCGCGAGATCGGCTGCGACGTCGATGCCGCACTGCCGGCGTTCGCCCCCGACCGGATCTGGCGCCTGTGGCTCGCGCACCGGCACTTGTTGTCCGGCGGCGGGCTGCTGGCGCACTATCGCGACCCGGCGCGGCGCGCGTTGCTGAAGCCCGAGGCGATCTACGAGGTCGAAGGGCTGCTCGCGATGCAGGGCGCGGCCGTGTTCGAGGCGAGCGTCGAGCGCACCGCGTGGCATCAGGCCGTGCTGAGCTTCTTCGACCGCTACGACTTCATCGCGGCGCCGACCGCGCAGGTGTTCCCGTTCGACGTCGACCAGCGCTGGCCGACGGAGATCGCGGGCCGTGCGATGGATACCTACCACCGCTGGATGGAAACGGTCGTGCCGTGGACGCTGGCCGGCTGCCCGGTGATCAGCGTGCCGGTCGGCTTCAACGAAGCGGGGCTGCCGATGGGGATGCAACTGATCGGGCGCCCGCGCGGCGATCTCGCTGTGTTGCAGCTCGCGCGCGGCTACGAGCAGGCGGCCGGCTGGGTGGACGGGCGGCTGCCGGCGTGGATGGCGGGGTGATACGGCGGCCGGGCGATAGCCGGTTGCGGAGGGGGGCAAGCGGGCGGCGTCGAGCCGCTCGTTTTGTTTTTGTTTCCGAACGTGTTGCCGGGACATGTCACGCCGAGCCCGTGGCGCGGGCGCGTTGCGCGACGGCATGAAGTCATGCCAATGACGCGGCACGGAACGTTCTGCGTCACGCCGCGCCGTGCTGTTCGTCGGCGCGCGTCACGCCGGATCCCGGCACGGGCGCATTTGCGCGACGGTGTGGCGTCATGTGATTGACGCGGTCCGGCACGTTCCGCGTCACATGCCGCCGGTCGATGTTGAATCCGACGTGCGGTTCAAGACGTGCGACGTCTGGCAGACCACCGGCCGCGTCACCGTGCGGACGCCGCCATTCGCCGCCATTGATGCGGCTCGAGAACGAATGTCGGCACACGCGTGATATCGCGTGGCATACCCGGACGAATCCACTCGGGCGCGTACGCCGGCCGCGGAATTACAAGCCTTCGCGTCTCATGATTTCGTTTCGATGTGTTTCAGTCGTTGCGGCGGCGCGCGGCGCGCTTCGACAATATTGGCCTCGATCATTCCGGCACGAGGAACACACATGAAACACATTCGCGCGACGGGCCGGTACCTGGCCTCGGCAGGCATCGCGTTCGGCATCCTGGCAAGCGGCGCCGCGCACGCGCAGCTCGACCTGCAGTCGCTCGGCGCGTCGCTGCTCGGCGGCGGGCAGCAGCAGGCGGCGCCCGCGCAGGGCGGCGTTTCCCAATTGCTGCAGGCTTACGTCGGCGCGAACCAGCAGGTGCTGACCGGCCAGTCTTCGCTCGCGTCGGCGATGGGCCTGACCGGCGCGGCCGGGCAGGCGCAGCAGGCCGCGAGCCAGCTGGCCGGCGGCGATGCGCTGACGCCCGCCGCGCTGTCGCAGATGGGCGGCGCGCAGCAATCGGTGTCGCAGGCGCTCGGCCAGGCGTTCGCGAGCGGCGGCGCGACGCACGGGCCGATCGACAAGCAGGCGTTCAGCAACGGCCTCGCGTCGCTCGGGCAGGGGCTCACGCAGTATTCGCAGCTGCAGTCGGGGCTCGGCAATCTCGGCTCGACGAGCGCGGCGTCGCTGTTGCAGTCGGGCCTGAATCCGCAGAACATGCAGGCTGCGTCATATATCGCGCAAAGTGCGCCGGGCCAGCTGCAGTCGCTCGCGGCGACGCTCAGCCAGGCCGTGCAGTTCGCGACGAGCCAGGGCATTTCGGTGCCGTCGGTCGCGTCGTCCGCGCTGAAGCTGCTGCCGTAACGTTGCGCAGGGCCGCGCGATGCTGTGCCGGCATCGCGCGCGACGACGAAGATCGCCCCGCACAACATGGGGATTTCGCGCGATGTTATCGTGGCGTGTCCCTTTTTCGGTGCAGGTTCATGACTGACTCGTTCGACCTCTCGCGCTATTTCTCCCGCATCGGCTACGACGGCCCGGTCGAGCCGACGCTCGACGTGCTGCGCCGGCTCCACCTGCTGCACCCGCAAGCGATTCCGTTCGAAAACCTCAATCCGCTGACCGGCGCGCGCGTCGCGCTCGACCTGCCCGCGATCGTCGACAAGGTGATCGAACGCCGCCGCGGCGGCTACTGCTTCGAACTCAACAAGCTGTTCTACACCGCGCTCACGACGATCGGCTTTCGCGTGACGCCGATGATCGCGCGCGTGCGCTGGATGCAGCCGCCGGAAGTCGCCACCGCGCATACGCACATGCTGCTGCGCATCGATCTCGACGGCGCGGCCTGGCTCGCCGACATCGGCTTCGGCAGCGCCACGCTGACCGCGCCGCTACGTTTCGTGCCGGACGAGCGGCAATTGACGCCGCACGGCGCGTTCCGCGTCGTCGCCGCGCCGGTCGACGGTGAATTCGAGATGCAGATCGAGACGCCCGACGGCTGGCAGACCACCTACCGCTTCCAGCCGAAGCGGGTCGAATGGATCGATTACGACGCCGCGAACTGGTTCACGTCGACGTATCCCGAATCGATCTTCCTGCACAACCTGATCGCATGCCGCGTGCTGCCGGACGGCCGCGCTGCGCTGCGCAACACCACGCTGACGATCCGCGATGCGGCGGGCGCCGGGCACTCCATCACGTTCGACGATGCGGCCGCATGGGGCGCGTGCCTGCGCGACACGATCGGCATCGATACGACGGGATTCGATCTCGACGCGCTGTTCGCGCGGCTGGCGGCGCGCGCTGCGGCCTAGCGCGGGCTCACGATACCTGATCGCGGCTCGCGCAAATGGGCTGCATCCGCACTTGATTTTTACTAGATTGCTAGCATACTAGCTCCCATGACCGACGAAGAAGTGAAGCAATTCAACGTGTACCTGCCGCTGAGCCTGATCCGGCAGGTCAAGCATCGCGCCATCGAAACGGAGCAATCGCTGTCCGCGCTGGTGGCCGATGCATTGCGCGCGTACCTGGCCGCGCCGCAGCCGGGCGCGGGGCCGTCCATCGAGGAGGAGTGACATGTCATCCGAGCGAATCGAAGCCGTGTACCTGACGACGCACAACTGGGGCAAGTCGGCGAAGTTTTTCCAGGCCCTGGGCTTCACGCTGGAGTTCGAAACCGATCACAACTCGGGCCAGCTGCGTCATGGCGACGGCCCCTTCCTGTTCATCGCCGAAGTGCCACCGGGCGAAACGCCGGACATGCAGGTCGTGCTCAAGGTGCCGAATGAACAGGCGGTGCAGCCGCAGCCGATCGTCGACGTCGTCACGCCGTTCGAGGATACGCACTGGGGCACGCGCGACATGACCGTACGCGATCCGGACGGTCGCGTGTGGCGCCTGCAGGCGCCAGGGCAGCAGGGCGCGTGAGGCCGACATGACCGAACCCCGCGAAAGCGCCCCCGACAGCACCGCCGCGCGCGTCGCGCTGTGGCGTGCGCTGCACGTCGAACTCGATGCGCCGCCGCATGTGCTCGCCGACGAAGTCGGGCGGCAATTGCTCGCACCGGAACCCGGCTGGCAGCAGCGCGGTGACATGGATCCGCAGTTCACGCGGCCGTTTCGCGCGTCGATCGTCGCGCGGGCGCGCTTCATCGAGGATCTCGTGGTGGAGCAGGCCGCGCGCGGCGTGAGCCAGTACGTGATCCTCGGCGCAGGGCTCGACAGCTTCGTGCAGCGTCGGCCCGACATGGCGTCGCGTGTGACCGTCTTCGAGGTCGACCAGCCGGCGCCGCAGCGCTGGAAGCAACGGCGCCTCGTCGAGCTGGGCTTCGGCGTGCCCGACTGGCTGCGTTTCGTGCCGGTCGATTTCGAGGCGAAACAATCGTGGCGCGCGGCGCTCGTCGGTGCGGGCTTCGATGCCGGCAAGCCGGCGGTCGTCGTGTCCACCGGCGTCAGCATGTACCTGACGCGCGAGGCGAACGCGGCCGCGTTGCGCGAAGTCGCCTCGCTCGCGCCGGGCTCGACGCTCGCGATGACGTTCCTGCTGCCGCTGGAACATGCGGATCCGGACGTGCGTCCGGGGCTGGAAATGGCCGAGAAGGGCGCGCGCGCGAGCGGCACGCCGTTCATCAGCTTCTTCATGCCGGCACAGATGCAGGCGCTCGCGCGGGAGGCCGGCTTCACGAAGACCGAGCACGTTTCGGCTGCCGAACTGACGCGTCGCTATTTCGCGGATCGTGCGGACGGACTCAGGCCGCCGAACAACGCGGAGGAACTGCTGGTCGCGACGGTCTAGCCTCGCGCGTACGCAGGCATGCCGGCAGCGCACCGGTTCCGGTCACGCGGAACCGGCCAGCCTGGTCACGCGCGTTCGAGCACCGCCATTTCCCGCACGACCACGAGCAGCACCGCGAGGCTCGCGCCGCCGGACGCGCGCAAGTCGGCGAGCAGGTGCTCGTAGCGTGCGAGCGCGGTTTCGCGGCGCGCGCGCCACGCGCCGACGATCGTCTCCGGCGTGGTCGAATCCGGCGATTCCGCAAGCGCGCTCGACGCGAGCGTGCGCTTGAGGCGCGCGACTTCCGCGAGCGCGGCCGCGCGCGCCAGCATGTCCCAGTGCGTCGGGGTCGGCAGCGTCGCCGCGCGCTCGCCGATCCAGCTGTAATTGAGCAGCGTGCCGAGCGAGAAATACACGCCCGCGACGAGTTCGAGGCTGCGGTTGCTGGTCGCGGCCACTTCGGCGATGTCGAGCAGCGCGGCCGAGATGTCGCCGCTCGCGACGCGCACCGCGAGCGCGCTGTCGACGCCGGCTTCCACCAGCACGCGCTGCCGCTCGGACAGCGCTTCGAGATCGTCGGCCGGCAACAGCGACGGCAGTTGCGGCGCAAGCCGCTCGGCCGCGTCGCGGCAGCGCGCGATCAGCTCGGCGACGCCGCCGTCGGCCACCGCGCCGGATTGCAGATGCCGCAGGAACCACAGCGCCGCGCGTTCCAGCAGCCGCGCGACGTCGACGAACATGCGCGCCTGCACGTCGTCGGCGACGCGGTTGTCGAGCGCATCGATGTCGCGCCATACCGCATCGAGGTCGAACACGTCGCGCGCCATGATGCACGCCCGCACGATGTCGCCGGGCTTCGCGTCGGTTTCCTCCATCAGCCGGTGCACGAATGCGCAGCCGACGCGGTTCACGAGCGCGTTGGTCAGATGCGTCGCGAGGATCTCGCGGCGCAGCGGATGGCGGCGCATCGGTTCGCTGAAGCGCTGCTGCAGCGGCTTTGGGAAGTAGTCGACGAGCATCGCGGCAACCAGGGGATCCTCGGGCACGTCGGATTCGAGCAGCGCGTCGTACAGCCACATCTTGCTGTACGCGAGCAGCACCGCGCGTTCCGGCGACGTGAGGCCGAGCTTCGCGGCTTGCCGTTCGGCGACTTCGTCGTCGGTCGGCAGGAATTCGATCACGCGGTTCAGGCGGCCCGCGCGTTCGAGCCAGCGCATCAGGCGCGCCTCGGCATCGAGCAGCTCGACCGCATAACGGCCGGCGATCGACAGCGCCTGCGTCTGGTAGTAGTTGTCGCGCAGCACGAGCAGCCCGACTTCGTCGGTCATCTCCGCGAGCAGGGCGTTGCGCTGCTTCTCGGTCATCTCGCCGTCGGACACGACGAGCCCGAGCAGGATCTTGATGTTGACTTCGTGATCCGAACAATCGACGCCGGCCGAGTTGTCGATCGCGTCGGTGTTGATGCGGCCGCCGCGCTGCGCGAACTCGATCCGGCCAAATTGCGTGCAGCCGAGGTTGCCGCCTTCGCCGACGACCTTGCAGCGCAGGTCCGCGCCGTTCACGCGCACCGCGTCGTTCGCGCGGTCGCCCACTTGCAGGTGGGTTTCGCGCGCCGCCTTCACGTAGGTGCCGATGCCGCCGTTGTACAGCAGGTCGACCGGCGCCTGCAGGATCGCGCGGATCAGCTCGGCCGGCGGCAGCGCGTGCGCGTCGATGCCGAGCGCGGCCTGCACGGCGGGCGACAGCGGGATCGTCTTCGCGGTGCGCGGATAGACGCCGCCGCCCGCCGAGATCGCGGCCGGATCGTAGTCGGCCCAGCTCGAGCGTTCGAGCGCGAACATGCGTGCGCGCTCCGCGAAGCTCGTCGCGGGATCGGGGTTCGGGTCGAGGAACACGTGCCGGTGATCGAACGCGGCGACGAGCCGGATATGCGGCGACAGCAACATCCCGTTGCCGAACACGTCGCCCGACATGTCGCCGACGCCGACTACCGTGAAGTCGGTCGTCTGCGTATCGATGCCCATCTCGCGGAAGTGGCGCTTGACCGATTCCCACGCGCCGCGCGCGGTGATCGCCATCTTCTTGTGGTCGTAGCCGACCGAGCCGCCGGACGCGAACGCGTCGTCGAGCCAGAAGCCGTATTCGTGCGAGATCGCGTTCGCGTAGTCGGAGAAGGTGGCCGTGCCCTTGTCGGCGGCGACCACCAGGTACGGATCGTCGGGGTCGTGCCGCACCACGTCGGGCGGCGGCACGATCGCGTTGCCGGCCAGGTTGTCGGTCAGGTCGAGCAGGCCGCGCAGGAAGGTCTGGTAACACGCGATGCCTTCGCGCATCCACGCTTCGCGATCGCTCGGCGGCGGCGGGTTCTTCACGACGAAGCCGCCTTTCGAGCCGACCGGCACGATCACGACGTTCTTCACCATCTGCGCCTTCATCAGCCCGAGCACTTCGGTGCGGAAATCCTCGCGGCGATCCGACCAGCGCAGGCCGCCGCGCGCGACGCGGCCGCCGCGCAGGTGCACGCCCTCGACGCGCGGCGAATACACCCAGATCTCGAACATCGGCTTCGGCTCGGGCAGCCCGGGCACCTTCGCCGGATTGAACTTGAACGACAGGTACGGTTTCGATTCGCCGTTTGCGTCGACGAGGAAGTAGTTCGTGCGCTCGGTTGCGTTGATCACGCCGAGGAACTGCCGCAGGATGCGGTCTTCGTCGAGGTTCGGCACCTGGTCGAGCGCACCTTCGATCGCCTTCAGCAGCCGCTCGGCCTGCACGTCGCGCGTGTCGCCGGTGGCCGGGTCGAAGCGCAGCAGGAACAGCTCGACGAGCTGCCGTGCGATCGCCGGGTTGCCGGTCAGCGCGCGCTCGATATACGCGTCGCTGAAGGTCGAGCCGACTTGTCGCAGATACTTCGCATACGCGCGCAGGATGGTCACTTCGCGCGCACTCAGATGGGCGCGCAGCACGAGGCGGTTGAAGTCGTCGTTCTCGATCCGGCCGCTCCAGATCTGGTCGAACGCATCCTCGAACAGGCCTTTCACGCGCTCGATGTCGAATTCAGTGTCGTCCGCGAGTTCGAGGCCGAAGTCGTGCACCCACGCATGCGCGGCGTCCTGCGTCTGGATCCGGTACGGCCGCTCCTCGTCCACGCGCACGCCGAGATGCTCGAGCATCGGCAGGCTGCGCGACAGCGCGATCGGGTCGCCCGCGCGATAGACCTTGAAGCGGAACGCACGCGCGTCCGCCTCGATCGGCCGGTACAGGTTCATCGCGAGCTGCCCCGAATCCTTCACCCGCTCGATCAGCTCGATGTCGCGCACGGCCGTGCGCGCCGGATAGTCGTCGCGGTAGCCGGCCGGGAACGAATCGGCATAGCGCTGCAGCAGCCGGTTGCCTTGCTCTTCGCCGAAGGCGTCGAGCAGCGCGTCGGCGAGATCGTCCTGCCAGCGGCGCGTGACCTGCACGAGCCGCGTTTCGAGCTCGCGCGTGTCGACGTCGGGCATCGTGCCCGGTTCCGCATGCACGACGAAATGAATGCGCGCGATCGCCGATTCCGACAGCAGCGGCGTGAATTCGACGGTCACGCCGTTGTACGCATCGACGAGCAGCTTCGCGATGCGCCGGCGCAGGTCGGTGTTGTACTTGTCACGCGGCACGAACACGAGGCACGACACGAAGCGGTCGAAGCGGTCGCGCCGCACGAACAGGCGCGTGCGCTGGTGTTCCTGCAGCCGCAGGATGCCGAGCGCGATGTCGTAGAGCTGGTCTTCGTCGGCCTGGAACAGTTCGTCGCGCGGATAGGTTTCGAGCACCGTCACGAGCGATTTGCCGAGATGCCCCTTCGGCAAGAAGCCCGCGCGCCGCACGATGTTCGCGCACTTGCGGCGCACGATCGGGATCTCGGTATACGAACCGAAATAGGAGGTCGACGTGTAGAGCCCGATGAAGCGGCGCTCGCCAGTGACCTTGCCGTCGGCGCCGACGAGCTTCACGCCCACGTAGTCGAGATAGCCGGGCCGGTGCACGGTCGCGCGCGAATTCGCCTTGGTCAGGAAGATCGGCCAGGCGCCGGTGATGATGTCGGCGGCGGCCTGCGGCAGCGGCGTGACGTCGGGGGCGCCGGACGTGCGCAGCGATTCGCGCAGGATGCCGAAGCCGGTGCCCTCGATGCCGCGCAGCCCGAAGCCCGTGCCGTCGGACACGAGCGCGTAGTCGCGCTGGCCGAGGAACGTGAAGTGATCGGCGGCCATCCATTCGAGGAACGCGCGCGCCTCGATGTCTTCCGCGGTCGATTCGCGCGCCTTCATCTCCTTGATCGTCGCGCGGGCGATGTCGACGATCTTCGGCCAGTCTTCCACCGATGCGCGCACGTCGCCGAGCACGTGCGCGATGTCGTTGCGCAAGGTGTTGAGCAGCGCGGCATCGCCGCAGCGATCGACTTCGAAATGGATGAACGACGCGAGCTGCGACTGGCCGTCGCCGGGCGTCGCGCCGCCCGCATCGACGCGCTCGATGCCGCCGTCGGCGCCGCGCCAGATGCGGAACACCGGGTGCAGTGCCGAATGCAGCGCGAGCCCGAGGCGGTTGACGGCCATCGTCACCGAATCGACGAGGAACGGCATGTCGTCGTTGACGATCTCGATGACCGTGTGGTCGGAATGCCAGCCGTGCTGTTCGAGGATCGGGTTGTACACGCGCAGCCGTTCGCTGCCGGGCACGAATTTCTGGGCGGTTTGCCAGTGCGCCATCGCGGCGCCGTAGAGATCGGCGATGCTGCGGCTCTGCAGATCGTCGGCATCGGCGAAATCGTAGTAATGACGCAGGAAGGGTTCGACGATCCGGAACGTGGCTTCGGGCAGGCGCCCGCGCGCGAATTCGACGACGTCCGAGAGCAGATGTGCGACGACTTCCTCGTGCTTCGCTTCCATGGCGGTCTCCTCGTCGGGTGGCCATCGGCTGCTGCGTCTGAGCCGCATTATATGCACCGATCGCGTGACAATGCGATGTGCGCGCGCACATCGGGAGGCGGAGAAGGAAGCCGCCTGCAACGCCGCCGGGCGGGCGCCGCAGGTGATGAATCAGTGCGATGCAGGCGGGCGTTCAAGCATCGCCGGTTGTGATGTTCAGCGCTCGTCGCTCCACAGCTTCCCGGCCGTCGCCCAGTTCTCCTTCTTCACGTCGGTGAGGATGATGTCGACCGAGCCCGGCTCGCAGCCGAGCGTCTCGCAGGTGACGCGCGTGATTGCTTCGACGAATTCGCGCTTCTGTTCGACGGTGCGGCCTTCGAAGAGCTGGATATTGAAAGTCGGCATGACAAGTGCTCCGGTTGAGTGTGTCGGGTTAGGCCGCGATCGCGGCCAGGGATGCGGCGTCAGTCGCGATACGATGGGTCGATCCGGTCGAGCCGGCGCAGCAGCGCCGGCCATTCCAGTTCGCCTTCGATCGCGCCGCCGTCGCGCAGTTGTTCGGCGGTGCGGTCGGCCACCGCCGGGTCGGGCAGCACGAGCGGCCCGCCGCCGGCCTGCGCGCGCACCTGGATATCGCAGGCCTTGATCAGCGTGTCCATCAGCACATAGGCTTCGGCGACGGTGCGGCCGACCGTCAGCGTGCCGTGGTTGCGCAGCAGCATCGCGGATTTCGCGCCGAGGCTCGCAGTCAGCCGCGCGCCTTCGGCAGGCGAAAACGCGAGTGCCTCGTAGTCGTGGTACGCGAGGTCGCCGTGAAAGCGCAGCGCGTGCTGCGACGCGGGCAGCAGCCCGTCGCGCTGGATCGATACGGCGATGCCGGCCGTATTGTGCAGATGCATCACGCAGACGGCGTCGGCACGGGCGGCATGCACGGCCGCGTGCAGCGCGAAGCCCGTCACGTTGACCGCGTGCTCGCCGGCGCCGATCCGGTTGCCGGCCAGGTCGATCTTCACGAGGTTCGATGCGCGGACCTCGTCGAACGTCAGGCCGAACGGGTTGATCAGGAAGTGGCCGGGCTCGCCGGGCACGGTCGCGGAAAGATGCGTGTAGATCAGGTCGTCCCAGCCGTTCAGCGCGACGAGCCGGTAGGCGGCGGCGAGGTCGACGCGCAGCCGGCGTTCGGCGTCCGAGATCGGGCCGCCGGGTTTCACGGCATCAGGACGGTGTGCGAATGACGACATCGGGTTCTCCGAAGGTAAGGCGGCGCGCGACGGCTACGGTCACCCACGATGCAAGGGCGAACGGCGCCGTGAACACGGGGATGCCGGCGCGCATCGCGAGCCACTGGATCAGCGCGGCGAGTGCGGCGGCTGCAAGGGCCGCGCGCGGGCCGCGCGACATCAGCGCCAGTGCGGCGAGCGCGCCGTTGAAGCCGAGCAGGCCGTCGGCGAACAGCGCGCCGTTCGCGCCGAGCGTGAGCAGCAGCACGGTCGACACGATCGCGCCGCCGAGCGCGAACGCGGCCGCGCGGCGCGACGCGACGGCGAGGCCCGCGACGATCAGCGCGCCGGCCCATGCGCCTTGCGCGAAGGTGGTCTGAGCAACACCCGACAGCAATGCGTCGGTGACGGACGGCGGCGTCAGTGCCACGCTGGCCGTCGCATCGGCCGCGTGTTGCGGTGCGACAAACGGCAGCCACAGCGCGGTGACGGCGAGGCACGGGCTCGAATACGGGCACTGGCGCCAGCGGGCGAGCGGCGTGCGCATCGCGCGCTGCACGAGCGCCGCGCCGATCGCGGCCAGCGGCGCCAGCGCGACGGCTGCAAGGGAAGCGGGCGCGAACAGCGCCGCGATCAGCGCGGCGAGCGCGCCGTTGAAGCCGTGCAGCCCCTGTTCGACGTCGTGGCGCTCGGCGCCCGTCAGCACGGCGGTCATGCTGGCGGCGGCCGAGCCGAGCAGCGCCGCGCATGCCAGCCGCAGGTCGGTCAGCGCCAGCGCGGCCAGCAGCAGCGCGCCGGTGAGCGCGTTCGCCTGCAGTACGATCTGACCGATGCCGCGCAGCAGAATGCGCAGGTCGATCGACGGCGAGGCGGAGCGGGCGGTAGGCATGATGGCGGCGGAACAGGACGAGCCGCGAGCATAGGACACAATCCGATGCACCGGAATAGGGAATTCTGGATAGTCAGGATTTGTCGGCGCTGCCCCGAAATGGGGAATGCGGGCGGCCGGCCGTGTCCTGGCGGGCGTTGCATTTGCGTTTTTCGGGGCGAACGTTTCGTGGTGAGGGAATTCAGGCATCCGCCGGCGTTTTCGTCGGTGGATTCGTGCGACAGTGTCCCGCAGCGGGGAAACCGGGAGGGGGAACGATGCGTGAAGTGCGATGGGCGTCGCTCGAAGGCGACGGGGTCGAACATCTGGCGTTCGACCGGAGCGGCGGCGGGATCGTCGTCGAAAGCGCGGTGGTCGGCCAGCGGTACGGCCGTGCGTACGGGCTCGCGTATCGCGTCGAGTGCGACGCGCACTGGCGGGTGACGTATGCGGTGTTGAAGGTGATGGGCGGCGGCACGCTCGAACTGCGCGGCGACGGTGAAGGCCACTGGCGCGACGGCGCGGGCCGTGCGCTGCCCGAACTCGACGGCTGCATCGACATCGACATCGCGGCGACGCCGTTCACGAACGCGCTGCCGATCGGCCGCCTCGGGCTCGCGCGCGGCGAGCGGCGGCCGATCGACGTCGCGTACATCTCGACGCCGGACCTGAAGGTCACGCCGGTCAAGCAGGCTTACGCGTGCATCGAGCCGGGCCGGCGCTACCGCTACGAAGGCATCTTCCGGAATTTCACCGCCGAGATGGACATCGACGAAGACGGGCTCGTGATCGACTACGAGACGCTGTTCAGACGCCTGCCGGCGCTGACGGGCCGCTGAACCGCGGCGTTCGCGACGGCCGGCCGCTCCTGCGCGGACGCGAAGCGGTCGATCCGCGACGCGATGATGTCGGGGTGGCGCAGCACGACCCAGTGGCTGCCGTCGATTTCCTCGCGCACGTGGTCGCCGAGCCAGCGGTCGAGGTCGACCGACATTTCGGGCGTCACGTAGCGGTCGCGCACCGGCACGAGGATCTGCACCGGCGCCTGCGCATACCGTTCGCGGGGTTTGCGCGCCCGCGCAAGGAAGTTCGCACGGTAAAGCTGCATGCCGTTCAGCGCATTCTTCAGTTGCACGGGATCGCGCTCGGCACGCACGCGTTCGGTGATCTGCAGCCAGCGCGGCCACAGCGCCGCGCCGCCGAGCCGCCACACCAGCGACGGCACGACCGGCAAGTGGAAGAACGCGATGTACCACGACTTCAGGCTCTGCTTGAGCCGCATCTTCGCGCGGAACACGTGATCGAGGCATGGGCCCGAGATCGACGTGTACGACGCGATCCGGCCGCGGAACGCGGGGTCGGTCACGGCCTCCCAGCACTGGATCGAGCCCCAGTCGTGGCCGACGAGATGGAACGGCCGGCCGCCGCAGGTCGCGTCGGCCACCGCTTTCAGGTCGCCGGCGAGCCGTTCGAGCGTGTAGTCGGCGCGGCGGCGCGGCGCGTCTGACGCGCCGGCGCCGCGCACGTCGTACGCGATCACGCGGTAGCGCTTCGCGAGCCGCGCGCGGATCGGCGCCCACACGGCCGCCGAATCGGGGTAGCCGTGCACGAGAATCAGCGGCGGGGCGCGACGCGACCCGCTCACGTAGACGGCGAGTTTCACGTCGCCGGACTGGACGGTCAGCATCTCGCGGGCGCGCGCCATGGCGTCATGCCTGCGCAACCGGGTGCAGCGGCACGCGGCGCGGGGCGGCTTGCGCGGCGTAGCGCGCGTTGGTCGCGTCGATGTTCTCGAGCAGTGTGTCGAGCCCCTGCAGGTACTGGTGGTTGTCGTGGTCCCACGGGTGGAAGCCGGGGCGGAAGTAGTCGAGCCATTCGCGCGCGATGCTCGGGAACACGCCGTGTTTCGGGCTGTACAGGTACTTCACGAGCCGCCACATGCCGCCGAACTTGCCGTGTTCGCGACGGTGCGCGCGCATCAGGCGCACGTGGAAGTCGAACACGATCGTCCAGAAGAACACGGTCGTCGTCAGCATCGTGCCCGTGCGCAGCAGGTAGCTGCCGAGGCCCGGCTTCATCACGGTGGTCCATACGTCGTACGACACGGCCTTGTGCTCGGTTTCCTCCATCGCATGCCACATCCACATCTGCTGGTAGCCTTCGACCGAGCCGTCGATCCGGTGCTCGTGGCCCGACAGCAACTGGTTCGCGAGGATCGCCGTGTAGTGCTCGAGCGCGATCGTGATCGCGAGCTGCATCGAATGCGGCAGCACCTTCTTGAACCAGCCGAGGATCGTCCACAGGCGCTTGTCGAGCTTGTGCGCGGGCAGGCCGGACGACTGCAGCAGGTCGTTGTATTCGATGTGCTCGCGCGTGTGCATCGCCTCCTGGCCGATGAAGCCGAGTACCTGCTTCTTCAGTTCGGGATCCTCGATCCGGTCGCGATAGTTGCGCACCGAATCCATGAAGAAGCGTTCGCCGGCCGGGAACAGCAGCGACAGCGCGTTCATGAAGTGCGTGACCGGCACGCCCTGCACGTGCCAGTCCTTCGCGCGTTCCGGCGGCAGCGCGAAACGGATGTCGCGCCGCACCGGCATCATGTTCGGGGTCGTCATGATTGTTCTCCTCCCTGATTGCCTGCATTGTTGTAGGTGGCGTGCAGCGGCGCGGGCGCCGGTGTGCCGCGGGCGGCGTCACGGCGCGCGCGGGCGGCCTCGCGGCGCGTCGCGAACACGACGAGCGCCTGGTACGCGGACGGCAGCACGCGCGCCATCCAGTCGCCGGCCTTCGCGTCGCGGCCGATCAGCACGCGGCGCTTGTTCTTGCGCACGCCCGCGAGGATCGTGCGCGCGGCATCGTCGGCGGTCGTGATGAAGAACTTCTCGAACGTGTCGCGGCCTTGCTGCTCGCTCGCGACCATGAAGCCGACCATGTTCTTCGACACGCGGCTCGCCTGCGCGATGTTCGTGCGGATGCCGCCCGGATGCACGCAGGTCGCCGATACGCCGCACTTCATCATGTCGAGTTCCTGGCGCAGCGATTCGGTGAAGCCGCGCACCGCGAACTTGGTCGCGTTGTAGCCGCTCATGCCCGGTTGCGCGAAGATCCCGAACAGGCTCGACGTGTTGATCACGTGGCCGTCTCCCGATGCCTTCAGGTACGGCAGGAATGCCTTCGTGCCGTGCACGACGCCCCAGAAATTGATGTTCACGATCCACTCGAGATCGTTGTAGTCCATCCCCTCGATCGTGCTCGACAGCGCAACGCCCGCGTTGTTGAAGATCAGGTTGACCTTGCCGTGTTCTTTCGCGGTGTCGTCGGCCCACGCGAACATCGCATCGCGCTCGCCGACGTCGAGCACGCGCGTCGAGACACGCACGTTCGGCGCGATCGTACGGACGATCCGTTCGGTTTCGGCGAGGCCGACGCCGTTCTTGTCGGCGAGCGACACGTGGCAGCCTGCCTGTGCGAGCTGGATCGCGAGCGAGCGGCCCATGCCCGAGCCCGCACCCGTGATCGCGGCGACCTTGTTGGCGAAATCTCTCATGTCGGTTGCTCCTTGTCTGGCTCAGGCCGCTTCGGCGGAAGTCGAAGTCGAAGTCGAAGCGGCTGCGGCCGGCGCGGCGGCGGGCCGCGCCGTGGTGTCGAGTTGCGGCGCGCGATACGCGTGGTAATCGGCGATCGAGAAATGCGCGGTCGCCTGGCGGAAGCGCCACGTGAAGCCCGGCCACAGCGTGGTGTTCTTGCCGGTGCGCGGATCGAGGTACCAGCTCTTGCAGCCGCCCGTCGACCAGATCGCCTTTTTCAGCTTGCCCTGCAGGTCGATGTTGAATTGCGCCTCGACGAGCGGACGCACCTCGATCGCATCCGCGCGTTCGCGACGCATCGCCTGCAACGCGCCGAGGATGTACTCGATCTGCGACTCGATCATGAACACCATCGAGTTGTGGCCGAGGCCCGTGTTCGGGCCGACGATCATGAAGAAGTTCGGGTAGCCGGGCAGCGTCGAGCCGAGATACGCGTGCGCGCCGTCGCGCCATGCGTCGACGATGTCGAGCCCGCCGCGGCCGATGATCGCGCCGCGCGGAAACGGATCGGCCACCTGGAAGCCGGTGCCGTAGATCAGGCAGTCGACTTCATGGCGGCGGCCGTCGGTCGTCACGACCGCGTCGGCTTCGATGTGGTCGATGCCGGTCGTGATCACGTCGACGTTCTTGCGCGACAGCGCCGGGTAGTAGTCGTTCGAGATCAGCACGCGCTTGCAGCCGAGCGTGTAGTTCGGCGTGACGGTCTTGCGCAGCTCCGGATCGGGAATCTGCTTGCGGATGTGGCGCAGCGCGAGCTTCTGCACGTTCTTCATCAGCGACGGATGGATCGCGAAGCCGAGCACGCGCGATTCGAGCATCCAGTAGATGCCGCTGCGCACGGCCTTCTGCGTGAACGGCAGCGTACGGAACAGCCACTTCTCGAACCCGGTCAGGTTGCGGTCGGGCTTCGGCATGATCCACGGCGGCGTGCGCTGGAACAGCGCGAGTGTTTTCACGCGCGGCGCGATCTGCGGCACGAACTGGATGGCGCTCGCGCCGGTGCCGATCACCGCGACGCGCTTGCCTTCGAGCGCATAGTCGTGATCCCAGTGCTGCGAGTGGAACGCGCGGCCCTTGAAATTCTCGACGCCGGGAATCGACGGCAGCGCGGCGCGCGACAGGCCGCCCATCCCGGACACCAGCACGCGTGCCGACAGCCGCTTGCCGTTCGCGAACGTGAGGCGCCAGCGTTGCGCGGCGTCGTCGTATTCGGCGCGCTGCAGTTCGTGGTTCAGGCGCAGGTGCGCGCCGATCCCGAAGCGCTGCACGCAGTCTTCCAGGTACGCGCGGATCTCCGGTTGCGGCGCGAACATGCGCGTCCAGCGCGGGTTCGGCGCGAACGAGAACGAATAGACGTGCGATTGCACGTCGCATGCACACCCGGGGTAATGATTGTCGCGCCACGTGCCGCCGACCGACGCGGCCTTCTCGAGGACGACGAAGTCGGTCACGCCTGTTTGCCGCAGGCGGATCGCCATCCCGAGACCGGCGAAGCCGGTGCCGATGATGGCGATGTCGATGGTTTCGTCCAGGCCGTCGTGGCCGGGCGGACCGAAAGGCAGCGTACGAGCATTCATCCGGGTGTCTCCGATTTGGCTCATTTTAGAATGTTACATTGTTTGATGTAACGATAGTGGGTGAACCCGGAAACCGCAAGAGGCTAGAAGCGGCGCTCTAAGGGCCGGAAGCCAGGCTGGAAAAGGCTGAGCGGGGTTTGGAACGGGCCGGTTTCCGCATCGCGGAATGCGTGGAAAGGGCCGTCGGCGGGGCGAGAGAGGGAGCGCACGAGACCGCCGGCGTGCGGCGGTCTGTTTGAAACGGTATCAGGGACGGATCGTTCGGGCGGCTGTCTCATGGAAAACCCCGGCCACGATCGTGACCTGCGCGAGCGCGTAGAGGCCCCAGATCAGGTACTCGATGCCCGGAAAGCCGCCGAGGAAACGGCCGACGCCGATCAGCGTATCGGAGCCGACGAAGATCAGGCTGCCGACGGCCACCAGCGGGCTGTGCGTGCGCGCCGCGAGCGCGAAGCTCGCCATCACGCAGAGCACGAGCATGTAGACGGCGACGGGTGCGAGCAGCTCGCCGAGGTGCGGGAAGAACGCCACGTAGAACGCCGGGGCGGCGATCCACAGCCCGACGAGCGCGACGACGCGCCAGCCGTGCGGCCGTGCACGCCAGCGCATGAAGATCGCGCAATAGCACAGGTGCGTGAGCAGGAACGCGCCGAGGCCGAGGACGAACGACAGCGGCCAGTCGGGCAGCGCGAGCAGCACGTCGCCGAGCACGGCGGTCACGAGCGCCGCACACAGCCACGCGCGTTCGCGCGCCGCGCCGCAGGTGCTGCCCGCCGCGAGCAGCAGGATGCCCATCGCGGCTTTCGCGGCGGCCTGGCCGGGATAGGGGGCGGCAGCGAGCGACAGCCCGTACAGCAGCGCGGCGACGACGGCGAGCGGCCAGAGCCGGCGGTAGGTGGCGGGAAGCGTGGCGATCAAGGCGGGTGTCTCCGGTTTGTTGTTGTCTGCGGTGGACGGCGCACGGTCGAGGGCGCGGCTGCCGGCCATTATCCGGAAGAACGGGCGCGGGAAAACCGGCGAATCCTTCTAGGACGCGGCAGGCAGGGGACGCAAAGGCGCCTGGCCGCAGCCGTGGCGATCGGGCGTTGCCGCGCGTACGACGGGCGAACGCCTTCACCCGGTTTCTTCGACGTGTTGCCCCGGTCGAGCCGGGGCAACGACATCAATTCGGCTTGTTATGATCGCCGCGGTATTGACGTTGTCGTTGTTCCGCCCGGCCGCGTGACAGGATGCGCAAGCCGGTGCGTGCCCGATGAATCCATGCCGTGCCCGCTCCGCGCGCCGATGCAACGCGGCGCGGGCCGGCCCCCACGAAAAATGGTCCGACCATGACCGAACTTCTCCATGGCGACGGCGCGATCCGTCGCACGACGCCGTACGGCTCGTCGATCGAAAACACCTATGCGGGCGTGCTGTCGTTCATGCGCCGCAACTATTCGCGCACGCTCGACGGAGTCGACGTCGCGATCTCCGGCGTGCCGCTCGACCTCGCGACGACCTATCGCTCCGGCGCGCGGCTCGGCCCGGCCGCGATTCGCGCGGCGAGCGTGCAGCTCGCGGAGCTTCACCCGTATCCGTGGGGTTTCAACCCGTTCGACGATCTCGCGGCCGTCGACTACGGCGACTGCTGGTTCGACGCGCACAACCCGCTGTCGATCAAGCCCGCGATCGTCGAGCATGCGCGCACGATCCTGCGCTCGGGCGCGAAGATGCTGACGCTCGGCGGCGACCACTACATCACGTATCCGCTGCTGGTCGCGCACGCGGAGCGCTACGGCAAGCCGCTGTCGCTGATCCATTTCGACGCGCACTGCGATACGTGGGCCGACGACGATCCGGACAGCCTCAATCACGGGACGATGTTCTACAAGGCCGTGAAGGAAGGGCTGATCGATCCCGCGACGTCGGTGCAGGTCGGCATCCGCACGTGGAACGACGATTTCCTCGGGATCGAGCGGCTCGATGCCGCGTGGGTGCACGACCACGGTGCGCGCGCGGCGGTCGAGCGGATCGTCGACATCGTCGGCGCGCGGCCCGCGTACCTGACATTCGACATCGATTGCCTCGATCCGGCGTTCGCGCCCGGCACCGGCACGCCGGTCGCGGGCGGGCTGTCGTCGGCACAGGCCCTCGCGATCGTGCGCGCGCTCGGCGCGATCGACCTGGTCGGTGCGGATGTGGTCGAGGTGGCACCTGCGTACGACCACGCGGACATCACGGCGATCGCGGCCGCGCATGTTGCGTGTGACTTGCTGTGTCTGTGGCGGCAGAAGAAGGTGGCGGGGGCGCTGAAGTAAGCAGGCGTGCCGGGTGCGCGCGTGCCGACGGCGCGCGCACGTTGTCGGCTCGATGCGCGGTGTGCCGATTGCCGTTTGCATCCGGTGGATTCGGCAAAGGGCCATCGGGGAATTCCGTGGAAGGTCCTTGCCGATCCGTTGGCGACATCCGCGAAACGTCAGCGGGTGGCTGCCTCCGTCCGCCGGCGAGGCATTCGCGTATCACCGATGTTGCGTGCCCGCGGCATCGAGCAAAAAGCTATCGATTCCTGAAGAAAGCGGAAAGCATGTCGTCTGCCGGAGCAGCACGGTGCGGCGTCGCTCGCTGCTTTCCCGATCGTCCGCGGGATCGTGCGCGATCCGGCTCGACACCGGTGCCAACCGGCCATGTTCCTGTATAAACCGCACGTGGCCGAATGAGATCGGATTGCGCGCGCTGCTCGAGCCCGTGCGCGATCCAGCCGATCGAGCGGCCCAGTGCGAACAGGCCGAATGCGGCACCGACGGGAAGCCGCAAATGTCTGCGCAGTGCCACCAGCGCGAGATCCACGGAGGGCTTATGGCCGGTGAGCGCGCTCCCTGCATCGAGCATCCTGTTCCACTGAGGGCGGCGCGGCAGGATCCGCGACAACAGATACGTCGCGCGCACGTCGCCGTCGGGGTAGAGCGAATGCCCGAAGCCCGGCAAGCCGTCACCCCGGGCGAGACGCTCGCTCATTTTCCGTTCGACATCCTTATTGCCGATTTCATCCCACAGTGCTTCGCCGCGCGCCGTGGTGGCGCCGTGACGTTCGCCCGACAGGCCGGCCAGGCCGCCGACCACGACGGCCCGCAGGCTCGCGTTCGTCGACGCAATGCACCGGCCCGTGAAGCTCGACGCGTTCAGTTCGTGATCCGCGCACAGCACGAGCGCCGCCCTGATCAGCTCGGCGCCCGCGGGCCCGACACCCCACGCCCGCGCGCATTGCACGTGGACGGGGGCCGTATCGATCCGGGTGCGCAGCAGGCATGCCGCCAGAATCCGCACGAGATCGCCGCAGCCCTGTGCGTGACGATCGGACGATTGCTGCCAGATCGCCGTCGGCGCGTCCTCGCTCGCGACGGTGAAGAGCGGCAACAGTGCCTGCTCGGCACGTTGGTCGCCGTAGTGCCTGAAGAGCGTTCGCAGCACCGCGGGCGTAGCGGGGACGTGGCGGCCGAAAGCGGTCTGCTCGTCGTTTCGCCATAGCAGCGCCGCGACTTCCTCGAGGCTCGCACGGCTCGCGAGATCGAGCGCATCCGTGCCGCGATAGAAGAGCCGGCCGCCGTCGATCAACGTGATGCTCGATTCGAGCACCGGGGCGCCCCAGTTCAGCGCGGCCTTTGCCACTTCCTTCGGCTTGCGGCCGCGCGCGCGTTGATCCGCGAGCCGGTCGACGTCGGCCGCGAGGTAGCGGCTTTCACGGTGGCTGCCGCCAGGTTCCGCGCGAAGCAGGCCGCGGCTGACGTACGCATAGAGCGTTTGCCGCGAGACGCCGAGCCTTGCCGCGGCGTCGGTCGAATTCAGGTAGTTCGACATCGTGCGCAGAGTGAATCGTTCGACAGGTTGATCAGGATAATCAACGTTGACAGCAAATGCGAGCGAGACGATCTTTGCGTCACCAAATTCATGCGAGACGAACATGCGTGTCGATCAAATATCGCGGGAACGGGCCGCGGCCGACGAGGATCGGGTGTCGCACCATCTGCGGACGTTCTGGCTGGCGGCCGGCGGCTCTCCGGCGTTTCTCGAATCGTGCAGCTTCAGCGGCGCGGGAGAACTCGTCTCCGCGTTTCGCGTAACCGACATGGCCGCGGCGGCAATCGGGGCGGCGGGGACGTCCGTCGCCGAATTGCTGCATGCGTCGGCGGGAACGTTGCCGGCGGTACAGGTCGACCGGCGCATGGCGTCGCTGTGGTTCGGCACGTCGTTGCGTCCGCAGGGCTGGACGATGCCGCCTCAATGGGATCCGGTGGCCGGCAACTATCGGGCGCGCGATCGCTGGATCAGGTTGCACACCAACGCGCCGCATCATCGACTGGCCGCGTTGTCGGTACTCGGCTGTGCCGCCGATGCGGAATCGGTCGCGCAGGCGGTGAATCGCTGGGATGCCGGTGCGCTCGAGGCGGCGATCGTCGAACGTGGCGGGTGTGCCGCGGCGATGTACTCGGCGCAGGAGTGGGCCGGGCATCCGCAGGGGCAGGCGGTCGCAACCGAACCGTTGCTGCACGTTCATCCCGCGACGGATGCCGTCGCGCATGCGTGGCGGCCTTCGAGCGACCGGCCGTTGCGCGGCATTCGCGTGCTCGACCTGACGCGCATTCTCGCCGGCCCCGTGGCAACACGATTTCTCGCGGGCCTGGGTGCCGAGGTGCTGCGCATCGATCCGTACGGCTGGGAAGAACCGGGTACGGTGCCCGAAGTCGTTCTCGGCAAGCGCTGTGCGCGGCTGAACCTGAAGGATGCCGCGGATCTCGATACGCTCAGGCAGTTGCTGCGCCGCGCGGATATCGTCGTGCACGGTTACCGGTCGGATGCGCTGGCGCGCCTCGGGCACGATGCCGCGCAACGGCGCGAACTGAATCCCGCGCTCATCGACGTGTCGCTCGACGCGTATGGCTGGACCGGCGCGTGGCGTTGCCGGCGCGGCTTCGACAGCCTCGTTCAGATGAGCACGGGAATCGCCGAGGCGGGCATGCGCGTGACGGGCAGCGATGAACCGGTGAACCTGCCGGTCCAGGCGATCGACCATGCGACGGGCTACCTGATGGCGACGGCCGCCATCCGCGGGCTGACCACGCGAATGACGCAGGGTGTCGGTACCGAGGTCCGCGCCTCGCTGGCGCGCACGGCGGCCGTCTTGCGGTTGCGCCCGGAGCCGATGAGCGAGGTGGTCGAACTGGTAGCCGACGATCAGCGGGATCGGGCGGACCACGTCGAGCTCACATCGTGGGGGCCGGCATTGCGGCTTCGCCCGCCATTGCAGATCGACGATGCGCCGCTGCGATGGTTTTATCCGGCACGTGCACTGGGTGCATATGAACCCGGGTGGTTGTCTTCGAACGACGATCTTTGAGGAAGCGCGTTTCCCGGTCTTCGGCGCCGTACGCCCGGAAGGTCAACGTGACGCGAAGAAGTCGGGGGCGATGAACGGCCGGACGGTTGCCGACACCATCGGCCGGCACGTGACCACGTAGAGCAACCAGGTCAATGGAGGCGCGAAGCGGGGACGTTGGCGAAGCGGGCAGTTGCTCGCCGCCCAAATTCCGCAACGTCGGGCAATGCAGAAAAGGCCGGCGGGCAGCATGCCCGTCGGCCTTTTTCGTATGGACGCTGTGCGAAGCGTGGGTTCGCGTTACTTCGCGGCGAGCGCGGATGCGATGCTCTTGTCGCTCCACGCGTTGTCGGCCACGCTCAGCTTCTGCGGAATCAGCTTCGCCGCGTAGAACGCATCGGCGACTCCTTGCTGGGCCGCGACGATCCGGTCGTCGATCGGCACCGCGCCAAACGGGACACGCTTGATCCACGTCTCGACGAGCGGTTGCGGCAGGCCGACTTTCGGCGCGATCAGCGCGGCGGTGTCGGCCGGATGCGCGTTGACCCACAGGCCCGTCTCGCGCGCCTGCTTCAGGATCGCGCCGACCACGTCGGGATGCTGCTGCGCGAAGTCCCGCGTCGCTTCATAGAAGTTGTTGGTCGCCGCGAGGCCCGTGTAGTCGGACAGCGTGCGTACCTTCAGCGTGTTTTGCGCGGCCGCGTAGTACGGATCCCAGACGACCCACGCATCGACGTTGCCGCTTTCGAATGCGGCGCGCGCGTCGGCCGGCGCAAGGTACACGGGGTGGATTTCGTCGTAGCGCACGCCGGCCTTCTGCAAGGCTTCGAGCAGCAGGTAGTTCGCGCTCGAGCCCTTCTGCAGCGCGATTTTCTTGCCGCGGAGGCCCGTAACCGAACGGATCGGCGAATCGGCCTTCACGAGCACGGCTTCGTTGTGCGGCGCCGGCGGTTCCGCGCCGACGTAGACGAAGTGCACGCCGGCCGCTTGCGCGAACACGGGCGGCGGCGCGCCCGTATAGCCGAAGTCGATGCTGTTCGCGTTCAGTGCTTCGAGCAGTTGCGGCCCGGCCGGGAATTCGAACCACTGGACGCCATAACCGAGCGGCTTGAGCCGCGCTTCGAGCGAACCTTGTGCCTTGACGACCGACAGCAGGCCGGCCTTCTGGTAGCCGATGCGCACGACCTTGTCGGCGCTACCTTGCGCGAAGGCCGATGCCGCGGACAGCGTGACGAGCGTGACGGCGGCGGTGCGGGCGATCCAGCGGGTGAAACGAATCATCGAACGGACTCCATGCAAAACGTCTTCGGGCGAGCGGCTGTGCCGCTCGGTTGGAAGAATCGTCGCATGGGCGGTCGCGCCCGCAAACGAAGCATTGCCGATATGAATATGACGGCGGCGCGCCTATGCTTCGTCGTCGTGTTCCGATGCCGGCGTGCCGGACTGCCGCGCGGCCTCGTCGCTGAGCTTTTTGTCGAGGATCGTCGCGACGCGGCCGCCGAGATAGGCGCTCGCGGCGGTTTCCAGCGCGCGGTTCGTCTCGCCTTCGACGAACACGGCCGCGAGCGGGCGCAGGCGCCAGATCGCGTCGACCAGCTCGGGCACGTCGGTGGCGGGCGGCAGCGTGCCGGCATCGTAGCGGTCGAGCCGCTTCACGACGAGATCGACGAGCAGCCGAGCGATCGCGTCGAAATGCGGCCGCGCGAGGCTGATCACGTCGAGCAACTCGCGCGGCGGGATGCCTTCCTTCGTCATCGCGGCCGCCGCTTCGAGCAGCGCGGGGCTCTTCGCGACGAACGACAGGCCGCGCCGTTCGAGCAGGCCGAGTTCGGTGACGCGTGACAGCTGCGTGGTCGCCTGCGGGCCGAACATCTGCGCGAGCGCGGCGAGCGAATAGGTTTTCGGCAGTTCGTGCGACCAGCGGCCGCCGATCGCGTTTTCGAGGCCGAGGATCGAGCGCAGGTCGTGGCCTTCGTCGATCGCCTTGATCAGGTCCTGGATGTTCGACAGCGTGTAGCCGCGCGCGAGCAGGTGGTTGATCAGCTTCAGGCGCGCGACGTGCGTGTCGTCGTAAATGCCGACGCGGCCGCGCTTTTCCGGCGGCGCGAGCAAGCCGCGATCCTGGTACGCGCGGACATTGCGCACGGTCGTGTCGGACACGCGCGCAAGCTCGTCGACCGTGTACTCGTTGCGGGAGTCCGGCGCGGCCTCGTCGGGTGTGGAATGAGTCTGTTTTGACATGCGGCCATTCTAGCGCGACGTGGCGCGCCAGGGTCCGTTCGCGCGCATGAAGGGCCGGCGCGAGCCGGTCATTCGCATGACTGGACCTATGGCGAGACGGGGAGCGTGTTCGCGCCGTCGCCGAGCGGGCGCTGCAGCAGCGCCGTATCGATCCAGCGGCCGTGCTTGAAACCGGCCGCCTTCAGCATGCCGGCCGGCTCGAAGCCGAACGCGCGATGCAGCGACGTCGAGCCGCCGGTGCCGCCATCGGCGATCACCGCGATCATCTGCCGCCACGGGCCGGCCTCGCAGCGTTCGATCAGCGCCGCGAGCAGCGCGCGGCCGATCCCGCGCCCGCGCTGCGCATCGTCGATGTAGATCGAATCCTCGATCGTGAAGCGGTACGCGCTGCGCGTGCGGTAAGGCGTCGCGTATGCGTAGCCGGCCACGCGGCCGTCGCATTCGGCGACGAGGTACGGCAGCCCGTGGCCCAGGACCGCGTCGCGGCGCGCGCGCAGTTCGGCGACGTCGGGCGGCGTTTCCTCGAAGGAGGCGACGCTGTGGTGCACGTGGTGCGAATAGATCGCGTGGATCGCGTCGAGATCGGCTTCGGTCGCGTCGCGGACGACGCAGGCGGCTGGCGAGATGGACATGGCGACGGAGCGACAGGGTGGGGTACGGGAAAACCACTACTATGCGGGCGATTGCCCGGCGCGTAAAGCGGTGGCCGCGGCGATGGCGAGCGGCGGCGACTGCGGCGGTAACCGCGCGTCCGGCGCCGCGGGGTTCAGTTCGTCGGCCGCTTCTTCTGCGTGTCGCGCGGCAACTCGTCGAAGCGGGCGAAGTAGTAGGCGGAAAAGCGGCCGAGGTGCCCGAAGCCGAACGTCAGCGCCGTATCGGTGATGCTGGCGGCCGGGTCGGTCAGCAACTGCACGCGCGCGGCGTCCAGCCGGATGTTGCGCAGCAGCTCCATCGGGGTCGCGCCGTGATAGCGGCGACACAGCACGTTCAGCGTCCGCAGGCTGACACCGGCCGCGCGGGCGAGATCCTCGAGCGAGATCGGCGCGCAGAGCCGCGCGTGGATGAATTCGTGCAGCGCATCCATCTGTCGGATGTCGCCGCGCGATCCGGCTTGCGCGGGTGCGCCGCGCGCTTGCAGCGCCGGGCCGGCTTGCACGGCGGCGGGCGACGGCGGGCAATGCACGAGCAGGAACAGCGCGAGGCTTTGTTCGAAGTGGTCGCGCCATTCGGCCCGTATGCCGCCGCCGTCGGCAACGGCGAGCACGTTGAGCAGCGACTGCGCGATCAGATCCCACTGCGACGCAAGCGCCGTCGGCAACAGGAAGCCCGGTGCGAGGCCGGGCGCCGCGTCGTCGGGCCGGCGGCCGCAGACTGCGCGCATCAGCGAATCGGGCACCTTGACGATCAGCTGCCGGGTGCCGGTTCGCCAGCGCAGGCGCACGCGCGACGTCGGTGCCAGCACGGCGGTGCGCCCTTCGGACACGCCCATCACGTGCCCGTCGCACTCGATTTCGGCGCCGCCCGCGAGGGACGTGTGGACGAGCGAAAAGCCGTCGAACGGGCGCGGGGCGACTTCGACTTCGGCGCCGTACTGCAGCGCGTAGACGCTCAGATGATTCAGTTGCCCCTTGAACAGCGCTGCGTCGGGTACGCCCTGCTTCCAGCGCAGCGCATGCTCGGCCAGTTCCAGCGAGACCTGCTCGTGCGCATCCGTGCGCAGGCCGGATCGGAACACGCAATTCCGATACAGCGCGGACAATGCGTCCGCATTCGGGGTGAGGGGCATGGGGCGTCTCCTGCGTGGCGTTTTTCGTGCAGCACATCGGCTGGCCGCGGATGTGCGTCGTGCCACATCGGTTTCTCTTGTGAGCGAGATATCCTGAAACGATGATATTGATCTTTGTCAGGCTTGTCGAAAGTTTCGCAAGAATCGGATAGTCCCGTCCCCGCCGGGGAGAAATCCGGATAGCGCGCGGCGTGCGGCACGAGAAAAACGAACCGGATTCGCGAGCGGCCTGCAAATTCCGGATAGTGGAAATCATTGTGGCTTCCTACACTGCGCCGGCAGCCGGACGAACAGCGGCGCATTTCATGTCAATGATTCGTACAACTACTAAGTTGATGGGCCGATCGATCGTACTAGGTCGAACTCGCGTAATGCGACGGCTACCGCCGGGCCCGGGTCCCCTCTGGAAAAGGAAGGAAGCTCCATGCGTCAAATCAACCTGCAGGCGCTCTCGGACGATGCGCGGCTGGGCAAGCTGCACGGCGTCGTGCTGTTCTGGTGCGCGCTGATCATCGTGTTCGACGGTTACGACCTGGCAGTGGCCGGCATCGCGCTGCCGGCGATCATGAACGAGATGGGCGTCAACCCCGCGCAGGCCGGCTTCATGGTCAGCTCGGCGCTGTTCGGCATGATGTTCGGCAACATCGTGTTCGGGACCGTCGCCGAGCGGATCGGGCGCCGCCGGGCCATCGCGGCCTGCCTGACGTTGTTCAGCGTCTTTACCGCGGCGGCCGGGCTGGCGCCGACGCCCGTGCTGTTCGGTGTCGCGCGCTTCCTCGCCGGCATCGGCATCGGCGGCGTCATGCCGAACGTGATCGCCCACATGACCGAATACGCGCCGCGCCGCGTGCGCAATACGCTGGTGACGCTGATGTTCAGCGGCTATTCCGTCGGCGGCATGCTGGCGGCGGTCATGGGCAAGGGGATGATCGACGCCCATGGATGGCAATCGGTGTTCGTCGCCGCGGGCGCGCCGGTGCTGCTCGTTCCGCTGCTCATGAAATGGATGCCGGAATCGCTGCCGTTCCTGATCCGGCACGGCAGGACGGACGAACTCGCACGCATCGCGCAGCGGCTCGATCCCGCCTATCGGCCGCAACCGGGCGACTGCTATGTCGTTCCGCGCGCCGACCACACGGGCAACGCGCCGGTCCGGCAGCTGTTCGACGACGGCCGCGGGTTCAGCACGGTCATGTTCTGGATCGCGTGCTTCATGTGCCTGTTCATGGTGTACGCGCTCAGTTCGTGGTTGACGCGGCTGATGGCGGGCGCCGGCTACCAGCCTCGGCTCGGCGTTGACGTTCGTGCTGGTGCTGAACGCCGGCGCGATGGCCGGCGCGATCGGCGGAGGCTGGCTGGCCGACCGCCTGCCGATCAAGACGGTGCTCGTGTCGATGTACCTCCTTGCCGCCGTGTCGATCACGCTGCTCGGCTACCCGATGCCGACCGCGCTGCTGTTCGTGCTGGTCGGCCTCGCGGGTGCGTCGACGATCGGCACGCAGATCGTCAACTGCGCGTACGCGGGGCAGTTCTATCCGATGGCGATCCGTTCGACCGGCATCGGCTGGACGTTGGGTGTGGGCCGCAGCGGCGCGATCCTGGCGCCGATCGTCATTGGCGTGCTGGTGGGCATCGATTTGCCGCTGGCACAGAACTTCATGGCGATCGGGCTGCCCGCGCTGGTGGCGGCCGTCGCGGTCGGCTTGATCGATCAGCGGCGCTCCGCGTCGCGCCACGGCCCGGCGGTTTCGGCCGCCGAACGGCACGTGTCGTCCGCCGGGCAGTCCTGAACGGTTTATCCGCGGCGCCGGCGCGCGGCCGCCGGCCGATCGCGCACGGCGACGCCGCGGCCCGCATCCTGTGAAGGGGACAGTCAGTCATGCATCTCGATTCAAGAGCGTCGAAGGCGATGCTGAGATGGAGTGTGTTCGCGTCGTCGCTGACCGCGACGACGGGCACCGTACAGGCGCAGGGCAGTGTGACGCTGTACGGCATCGTCGATACCGGCATTTCGTACTACAACCATGCGGCGCAGGGCGGATCGGCGGTAGGTATGCCGCATCTGACCGGCGAATTGCCGTCGCGGTGGGGCGTGAAGGGTATCGAAGACCTGGGGGGCGGCAACCGGGCGTTTTTCGTGCTGGAGAACGGCTTTCAGCCAGGCACCGGTCGGCTCAACTACGGCGGGCGACTGTTCGGCCGGCAGGCGAACGTGGGACTGAGCAGCGCATACGGAACGCTCACGCTCGGCAGGCAAATGAACATGACGGCCCATGCGCTGGCCAACGCCGACGTGATCGGGCCGTCCGTTCATTCGCCGAGCAACTTCGACGCCTATCTGCCGAATGCGCGCAGCGACAACGCGATCGGTTACCTGGGCAAGTTCCGCGGGCTCACGATCGGCGGCACCTACAGCTTCGGCCGCGATGCCGCCGGGCCAGCCGGGCCTTCCGCGACCGGCTGCGCGGGGCAGGTGCCGGGCAATCCGCTCGCGTGCCGGCAATATACGGCGCTGGTCGCTTACGACGCGGCGCGCTTTGGCGTCGCGGTGTCCTACGACGTGAAGCGCGGCGGGGCGGGCGCATCGGCGCCGCTCGACAGCAGCGCCCATACGAGCACGCACGGCGTCGTCGGCGGCTACGCGATGATGGGGCGCGCGAAGCTCGGTGCGGGATGGATCAGGAACAACGTCGCGGCGGCCGGCCATTTGCAGACCGATATTGTCTTCGCGGGCGTTGCCTATGCGCTGACGCCTGCGGTCACGTTCGATGCACAAGGCACGCGCTATCTGCAACGCGGGCCCGCGAGCAATGCGAACGCGACGTTGCTGGCCGGGCGCGCCAACCATCAGCTGTCCAAGCGGACGCGCGTCTATACGTCGGTCGGCTACATGCTGAACAGCGCGAGCGCAGGCAAGGCGGTCGCCGCCGGCGGCACGGTCGAAACGGGGCAGAGCCAACTGGGGATCATGGCCGGGCTACAGCAGCGGTTCTGACGAGGCCGGGGCATCAGAGCCGCCCATCCGCCGCGCGAACCGCCTCGGCGATCGCATCCGCAACACGCTGTACGCGCGGCGAGCGGCGCACGTCCGGATGGACGACGAGCCAGATTTCGCGCTCGATATCGCAACGCGGCGCGGCGGTCAGTTCGACGAGCGGCGCACCGGCTTGCGCGGCCGGATCGTCGACGAGAAAGCGCGGCAGCAGCGCGACGCCGGCGCCCGCCGCGCACGCGCGATGCTGCGCGGCGAGGTCGTTCGCGATGAACGCGAAACGGCGCCCGGCCGCGAAACGCTCGAGCCACTGCTGCTGCGGCGTTTGCGCGAGCGCGTCGTCGTAGCCGACGAACGTCCAGGTGTCGGGCGGCGCGCTCGCCCATTCCGGCGACGCGCACAGCGCGAAGCGCATCGTGCCGAGCCGGCGCGCCGCGAGCCCCGGCTCGGTCGGCCGCGACAGCCGCACCGCGAGATCGGCTTCGCGCGCGTACAGGTTCGCCGCGTGCATCTCGCCCATCAGGTCGATCCGCAGCGCCGGCCATGCGCGCTGCGCGCGGGCCAGGCGCGGCGCGAGGAAATGGCTGGCGAACACCGGTGACGCCGATACGCGCACCACGCCGTCGAGTGCAGCCGCACCTTGGGCGGCGCGCGCGAACGTATGCGCGTCCGCTTCGAGGCGTGCGGCGTGCTCGGCAAGATGCAGCCCTTCGTCGGTGGGCGGCCAGCCGCGCGGCAGCCGGTCGAACAGCCGGATGCCGAGCGCGGATTCCAGCGCGTCGATGCGGCGCGCGACCGTCGAATGCTGAACCTGCAGCGTCCGCGCGGCCGCCGACAGGCTGCCGCCGCGCATCACCGCGAGGAAGTAGCGGATGTCGTCCCAGCTCATCGGTAGCGCGGCCGCGGGTGTGGATGCTTGATCGGTCGAATTTTGCACAGTAGATGGGCGATCAACGGGAATTCCGATCGATTATGCACGATGGGATGATCGTGTCACTTCATTCGATTGTGAGGAACGTCATGACCCAAACCACGACCGCCATCCGGATCGGGATCGACCGCTACGGCGACGCCGGCGTGCTGCGCCGCGTCGATGCACCCGTCGCGCCGCCCGATGCCGGCGAGGTACGGATTCGCCAGACCGCGATCGGCGTGAATTTCGTCGACATCTATTTCAGGACGGGCGCGCATGCGTTGCCCGCGCTGCCGGACGCACTCGGCGTCGAGGCGGCGGGTGTGATCGATGCGGTCGGGCCGGGCGTGACGGATCTCGTCCCCGGCCAGCGCGTCGCGTATGCGGGCATGCCGACCGGCAGCTATGCGAGCCTGCGCACGATGCCGGCCGAGCGCGTGGTGCCGATCCCCGACGGCTTGAGCGATGACGCAGCGGCCGCCGGGCTGCTGAAAGGGATCACCGTTTACATGCTGATGCATCGCGTCCGGCAGGTCGGCGCGGGCGACACGGTACTCGTGCACGCTGCCGCCGGCGGTGTAGGACTGCTGGCGACGCAATGGGCGCGTGCGCTCGGCGCGCGGGTGATCGGCACGATCGGGTCGGCCGCGAAGGCCGCGCTCGTGCGCACGCATGGCGCCGAGGCGGTCGTCGATTATCGCGAGGAGGATTTCGTCGCGGCGGCGCGCGCGTTCGGCGGGGGCACCGGGGTCGATTACGCGATCGACGGGATCGGCGGCGACGTGCTGACGCGCACGCTCGGTGCGGTCCGTCCGTTCGGGATGGTCGCGAGTATCGGGCAGGTGGCCGCGATCGGCGCGCGGCACACGTTCGATCTCGACGAACTGGGGCCGGCGCGCTCGATCGCGCTGGCGCGGCCGAGCGTGCTCGGCTTCATCGCGCGCGACGTCGACGGTTATCGGGAGGCTGCGCGCGCGACGCTCGAACGGCTGGCGAGCGGGATGCACGTGGAGATCGGCGCGCGGCTGCCGCTCGAGCAGGCGGCCGACGCGCACCGGCTGCTGGAGTCGCGTGCGACGACGGGCGGGGTCGTGCTGGTGCCGTAACGGCGGGTGGCGGCGAATCGCGAGGCGGCCGGCGGCTGCATCGCGGTTCACCGGCAAGTCAGTTGTGCTTGCGCAACGGCGCATCCTCGACGAACCACGCGAGCACGAACGCGATCGCGATGACCGTCGCCGCCGCGAGATAGACGACGTGCAGCGAACCGGCGAACGCATGCAGGTACGCGTCGCGCACGGCATCCGGCAACTGGTGCACGGCGGCCGGGCCGAGCGCGGGCGGCAGCTCCGTGCCGGCCGGCAGCGCAGCCGTCACCCGCGACTGCAGCCCGTGCGAGAACAGCGCGCCGAACGCCGCGACGCCGAGCGAGCCGCCGATCGAGCGGAACAGCGTCGCCCCCGACGTCGCGACGCCCATGTGCCGGAATTCGACCGTGTTCTGCACGGCGAGCGTGAGCACGGGCATCACCATGCCGAGCCCGATCCCGAGCAGCGCCATGTACGCATACATCGTGTGCAGCGGCGTATCGAGCGTCAGTGTGGACAGCAGCGCCATCGCGATGCCGCCGGTCAGTGTGCCCAGGATCGGAAACATCCGGTATGAGCCGAGCCGCGAGATCAGCCGGCCGCTGACGATCGACGTCACGAGCATCCCGCCCATCATCGGCAACAGCTGCATCCCGGCCTGCGACGGTGTCGAACCCTTCACGACCTGCAGGTAAAGCGGAATGAACGTGACCGAGCCGAACAGCGCGATGCCGACGACGAAGCCGATCAGGCTGACCAGCACGAAGGTGCGATGGCGGAACAGTTCGAGCGGCATGATCGGCTCGGCCGCGAGCCGTTCTTCGTAAATGAAGCCGCCGATCGCGACGACGCCGAGCACGAGCGTCATCCACAGCTGCGGCGACGTCCACGGCAGCAGCGAGCCGCCTTCGCTCGTGAACAGGATCACGCAGGTGAGGGCGGTGGCGAGGAACGCGGCGCCCATGTAGTCGATCCGGTGCTTCACGTGCGCGGTGTGCGGCCGGAACGCGACGCCGATCACCGCGAGCGCGAGAAAGCCGAGCGGCAGGTTGATCGTGAAGATCCAGCGCCACGACAGGTGCTCGACCAGGAAGCCGCCGAGCAGCGGGCCGACGATCGTCGCGAGGCCGTACACGCCGCCGAACATCCCCTGATAGCGCGCGCGGCGATCGGGCGGCACCAGATCGCCGATCGCGGCCATCGTCACGACCATCAGGCCACCGCCGCCGAGCCCCTGCAGCGCACGCAGCACGATCAGCTGCGTCATGTCCTGCGCGACGCCGCACAGCGCAGAGCCGGCGAGGAACAGCACGATCGCGGCCTGCAGCACGATCTTGCGGCCGTACAGGTCGCCGAGCTTGCCGTACAACGGCAGCACGACGGTGGACGACAGCAGGTACGCGGTAACGACCCACGACAACTGGTCGAGCCCGCCGAGCTCGCCGACGATCGTCGGCAGCGCGGTCGACACGATCGTCTGGTCGAGCGCGGACAACAGCATGACGAGCAGCAGCGCGGCGACGATCAGCCCGGTCGGCGCGTCACGGCGGGCCGTTTCGGCGGCCGGCGGAGTGAGGAGGGTGTCGGTAGTCATCGATATATCTGCCATGGCAGGGAATTGGCTCGAACTATAGCGATTGATAGTTGACCAGTCAATTTCTGCCTGGGCTTGATTTGTTGCAACAGTAACAGTAGATTGCCGACGCAAAAAATTGACCGGGATCAGCCGGAAAGCGGGGCTGGACTCAAGTTTTTTGCAGGCAAACCGTAATACAGCGTGCTGCGGACCGATTGCCGCGGCACTTTTCACCGCTCACGTCCCGTCATGAACCTGAACGCCCTGTTTTCCCGTTTCTCGATCCGCACGCGGATCTTCTCCACGCTCGGCCTTGTCGCCGCGCTGCTCGTCGTGTCGGGGCTGATCGGCCTCGCCGGCATGCAGAGCTCGAACCGCGCGCTCGACGAGGCCTATACGCAGCAGCTGGCGGCGAAGACCGCGCTGTCGACGGCCAGTCTCAACCTGACGATCGTGCGCACGACGCTCGACCGCGCGCTGCTGCACCCGGAAGCGCCGGACGTGCCCGATCTCGTCAAGAAGGCCGAGAGTTATCTCGCGAAGGCCGACACCGCGTGGCGCGCCTACGCGTCGATGCCGCACGACGGCGACGAAGGCCCGCTCGCGAGCCGCCTCGACGCCGCGCGCCAGGCGCTGATCGGGCAGGCGCTGAGGCCGATGATCGACGCGGTCCGCGACGGCCGCCGCGACGAGGCCGACCGGCTGCTGATGTCGGTCGCGCCGCCGCTGTCGGTTGCGCTCACGCAGGCGACCGATGCGCTCGATGCGTACCAGGGCGCACGCGGCAAGGAGGTGTACGACACCGCGCAGACCTACTACGGCTGGATGCGTGCGGGCGCGATCGCGGGTATCGCGTTCGGCCTGGCTGCATGCCTCGGCTGCGCGATCGGCCTGCATTACGCGATTACGCAGCCGGTGAACCGCCTGCTGTCGCATTTCCGCCGCCTGTCGGAAGGCGACCTGACGTCGGAAGTGCGCTGGTCGTCGCGCGACGAGATGGCCGAACTGGTCAACGGCGTGACCGGCATGCAGCGCAGCCTCGCGGACACCGTGCGCCAGGTCAGCCAGGGTTCCGAGGCGATTTCGACGGCGACGCACCAGATCGCGGCCGGCAACACCGACCTGTCGCAGCGTACCGAGGAACAGGCGTCCGCATTGCAGGAGACGGCCGCGAGCATGGAGCAGCTCACCGCGACCGTGAAGCAGAACGCGGACAACGCGGTGGAGGCGCAGGCCTGCGCGGACACCGCGAGCGAGATCGCCACGCGCGGCGCGACCGTGGTCGGCGAGGTGATCGGCACGATGAACGAGA
Organism: Burkholderia sp. ZZQ-2; assembly: GCF_050768715.1. Classification (NCBI taxonomy): domain Bacteria; kingdom Pseudomonadati; phylum Pseudomonadota; class Betaproteobacteria; order Burkholderiales; family Burkholderiaceae; genus Burkholderia; species Burkholderia sp. ZZQ-2. The sequence goes on from NZ_LDVA01000348.1 coordinate 67,365, forward strand.
TCGACCAGAGCTCGCAGAAGGTCGCCGACATCATCGGCACGATCGAGGGGATCGCGTTCCAGACCAACATCCTCGCGCTGAATGCGGCGGTCGAAGCCGCGCGTGCCGGCGAGCAGGGCCGCGGCTTCGCGGTGGTCGCGGGCGAGGTGCGCACGCTTGCGCAACGCTCGGCGTCGGCGGCGAAGGAAATCCGCACGCTGATCGGCGAGTCGGTCGAGCGCGTCGCGAACGGCTCGCGGCTCGTCGGCGTGGCCGGTACGACGATGCAGGACATCCAGCAGGCGATCGGCCGCGTGACGGGCATCATGACGGAGATCGCGGCCGCGTCGAACGAGCAGCGCGACGGGATCGAGCAGGTGAACCGCGCGGTGTCGCAGATGGACCAGGTCTCGCAGCAGAACGCGGCGCTCGTCGAGCAGGCTGCGGCTGCGGCGGCTTCGCTGGAGGAACAGGCGGATGGGTTGCGGCGCGCGGTGGGGGCGTTCCGGGTGGCTTGAGCGACGGTGGGCGGCGACACGACGGGCGCTTGCCCGCCGTCGCCTGCCGATTACGTCACGGTCGTGAGCTGCGCGGCCGCACGCGACGACGCGACGATCAGCAGCTTCATCGTCGCGCGCGTCGCACCGACGAACAGCTTGCGCGCGGCACGCGCGTCGAGCGTGTCGAAGTCGACCTCGGTGAGGATCACGCACGGCGCCGACTGGCCCTTGAAGCGGTAGATCGAATCGAGCAGCACGTCGCCTTCGCGATATTCCGGGTTGCCGAACAGGTCGTACTTGCCGGTGAAGCTCTTGAGCCGGTGCGGGCCGAGCTGGTCGAGCGGCGCGAGCACCGAGCCTTCGCGGCCGCGATACGACAGCACCGCGATGTCCTGCTTGCGAAAGCCAAGCGACAGCGCGTGCGTGATCGCCCGCTTGGTCGCGTCGACGCAGGCTTCGGCCAACGCGTCTTGCGACGCGCCTTCTTCCCCGTACGCCGACACCGACGGATCCGAACCGTCGAACGGGCTGCCCGAGCGCAGCTCGGCCGCGAGCGGCTCGACCCTGCCGACGATGTCGCGCACGAATTCGAGCAGGTCGCGCGGGCTCCGGTAGTTCGTGAGCGCCTTCAGCGTGACCCAGCCCGGCAGCGCGACGGGCTCGCGCATGTACAGGTTCTGCAGCGGATCTTCCAGCCACCACCATGCGCCGTCCGGCACCAGCAGGCGTTCCAGCGCGGCCGCCCACGGCGCATGGAAATCCTGTCCTTCATCGACGACCAGCACGTCGAAGCGCCAGCGTTCGGAAATGGGCGTTTGCGCGAAGCGCGCCTCGAGCCGTTCGAATTCGCCGGGCACCTGGAAGTCCGGCGTATAACCGCCGTCGCGCGCGACCCAGTCGCACAGCTGGTGGTAATTCGCGATCTTCGCGCCGGGCGGCGCGATGCGCGTGATGTAGTCGGCGAGCGGCCGGTTGAAACACACATAGAGCACGCGCTTGCCGGCCGCGACGGCATCGCGCATTGCCTGCACCGCGAGCTGCGTCTTGCCCGAGCCGGCCGTGCCGGTGACGCGCAGCCGGAACGGCGCGAATTCGAGCTGGCGCGCCCATGCGGCGAGCCCGCCCGACAGCCGCGTGACAAGCGTGCCGGCCTGCCCGACGAGCGCGCTCGTATCGGGCGTGAGCGCGAGCTCGTCCGCGAGGAAATGGTGGAGTTTCGGCGCGTTCGGAAAGTGCTCGTCGTCCTCGGGCAGGATCCGCAGGATCACCTGCGCGAGCTGCGCCTTGCGCGACGCATCGACGATGCGGTCGGCCGCAACGCCGGCGATCGACGCGTCGCGGATCGAGTAGTCGGGGCAGTACAGCAGCGCCTCGACGCCGTAGACACCCGCGCCGAGCGCGGCCGTCAGGCGCCGGTGCAGCGTTTCCTGCGTGCGCGCGAGCTGGATCGGGACGTTGCGTTCCTTCTGCAGATAGACCTTCACGAGCCCCTTCGGCGTTTCGCGCAGGAAGCCGGCTTTCTGCTCGATCAGCAGCACGCGGCCGGCCGGGCTCACGACGACGAACGCGGCCTCGCCGAACACCGAGAACGCCTGGTCGGCGCGCGTCCAGTGCACGCCGTGATACACGGTGTAGCCGTCGGGCAGCGCGTGTTCGAGGGCCGCGAGCGTTTCGCGCTCGCGTTCGGCCGCGCCGGTCGCGGCGAGGCTTTTCCAGTCGTCGGGGATGAGGCGGGCCATGGCGTCGGGCGGCGGATGCCGGCGTGGGCGTGAACGGGTGCGGCTATTGTACTGATCCACGACCCTGTTCACGACCGCCGTGCCGCGCGGACGATGGCCGTCCGGACGGGGAACGGCCCGCGGACGTTACCCGCGTGCGAGCCGTTTCGCGAGATCGGCGCTGAGGATCGCCATGCGCGCGGGTTTTTCGTAGCAGACGACGTCGAACGCGCGGATCACTTCGCTGATGTCGGCCTCGCTCGCGCGGCCGGTGAGCAGGTCGCCCGTCAGCACGAAGATCGGCGCGCCCGGGTTGTCGGACGTGCGCACGGCCTTGATCGCGGTGGCGGCCGTGCTGTCGTCGAATAGCCATTCGGTCAGGACCGCGTCGAACGCCTGGCCCTGCAGCGCGTCGACGAACGGCGCGAGGCCGTCGAATGCGGCCGTCGCGAAACCCTGGCGTTCGAGATAGCGGCACAGCTCGGTCGCGCTGACGCGATCGGGGTCGATCACCGCGACGACGAGCTTGTCGCTCTCCGCGCGGCGCGGATAGATCTCGATCTTGTGCACGTCGTACGCGTTCTGGTACAGCACGCCGGTGTGGCGCAGCACGCGCCAGCGGCTGTTCTGTTCGTACGCGACGAATTCGGGGCGCGCGCCGGCTTCGAGCGGCGCGCCGATCCATGCGGTGCACGGAATCTCGGCGACGCCCGCATAAAGTACGGCCTCCTGCGAATAGGCGCCGACCATGCCGGGGTCGAGCGTTTGCGCGCCGAACAGCTGGGCGGCGGGTTCGCCGTACGCTTCGGCGACTTTCTTGATCTGCGCGAGCGTCCAGGGGCTGCTGCCGCGCAGCTTACGATGGCCTTGCGAAAAGCTCAGGTCGAGGATGCGGCATAGCTCGGTGGTCTGCTGGCGCTTGCCGATGCCGTTGCGGGTCATCAGCTCGCGCACGCGCTCGGCAACCGCGAGGGAATCCGTGGTGATTGCTTCAGTGGTCATGCTACGGGAACGGATCGTGACGTTCAGAACGACGCCTTGCGGCAGTCTCGACGGACAGTCTTCGTGACGTCCAGGGGCGAGCCGACCGGCCACGCGCGGAAAAGATAACTTTACCGCAAAATGGTCGTTATTCAGCGTCGTGAAAGGTGCGTTTGTGTGAAAGGTGTGTCACGACGTTACCACCGCCGCCCGTATCCGGATGCATTAACCCCTGACAGGAAGCAATGACAACCACCTATCCGCTGCACGATGCCCTGACCCTTGGCGATACGCCATTCCCGGCCGACGCCGACGTCGTGATCGCCGGCGCCGGCATCATGGGCTGCGCAGCCGCGTATTACCTGGGTCTGCGCGGCCTGAAGGCCGTCGTGCTCGACAAGTCGCGTATCGCCGGGCAGCAGTCGACACGGGCGTGGGGCTTCGTGCGGCAGCAGGGCCGGGAAGCTGCCGAGGTGCCGCTGATGATGGCCGGCATGCGGATCTGGGAAGCGTTAGAGGAAACCCTCGGTTTTGATCTCGAATGGCGGCAGGGCGGCTGTCTTTATATTGCGGACAACGAAACGGACTGGGCGTCGTTCAACGCGTGGCTCGCGGTCGCGCGCGAGCACGGACTCGACACGCGCACGCTGACGCGCGCGCAGATCGACGAGCGCGTCAGCGGCCTTTCGCCGCAGGCACGCACGCTCGGCGGGCTGTATACGGCGACCGACGGGCAGGCCGAGCCGCGCCGGGTGGCTGCCGCGTTCGCCGCGCGTGCCGTCGAGGCCGGCGCGCGCTTCTTCGAAGGCTGCGGCGTGACCGCGATCGAGACGGCCGGCGGCGCGGTGGTCGGCGTCGTGACCGAGCGCGGCACGATCCGCACGCGGCGCGTGATCTGCGCGGCGGGCGCGACCAGCTTCCGGCTGCTCGACGGCGTCTGCATCCGGCTGCCGCAGCAGGCCGTCCGCGGTACCTGCATGCGCACCAATGTGGTGCCGCCGGTGTCGGCGTCGACGGTGTGGGGGCACGGCCTCGGCATCCGGCAGCGCAAGAACGGCGCGATCAATCTCGCCGACGACATGCAGGTCGACGTCGACCTGACGCTCGGCCACCTGCGCGGGTTGAGCCTGTTCTGGCCGGAGTTCTGGTCGCAGCGCGACAAATTCCGGCTGCACGTGAACGGGGCTGCCTGGCGCGATGCGCTTGCGCGTATCAACGGTGCGACCGGGCCGATCGAGCCGCGCGATCCGCAGCCGCAGCCGAATCGCGCGCATGCGCCGCGTGCACTCGCGAAACTCAAGACGATCTTTCCCGCGCTGAAGGACGCGCAGATCGTCGAGGCCTGGGCCGGCCTGATCGACGTGCTGCCCGACGGCATTCCGGTGATCGACGCGCCGGGCACGCCGTCCGGGCTCGCGATTGCGACGGGGTTCTGCGGCCACGGTTTCGCGATGGGGCCGATCGTCGGGCGGCTGCTTGCCGAATGGATCGACACCGGCGCGCCGTCGCTCGACCTGTCGGCATTTCGCGCGCAGCGTTTTGTCGACGGGACGATGGTGCGGCCGCGCAGCATGTTGTAGCGGACGAATCGATGTGATGACGTCGGCCGGTCGCGGCCGACCCATCGTAGAATCGAGCCCGCATCCTTCAGGAGATTCCCCGTTGGCATCGCCCTCCGCCCAGCGCCGCTCGTTGCGCTCACGCCTGCGCCGCGCGCGCAACCCGTGGCAGGCGCCGCGCGCGCGCACGCTGTTCACGCGTCGCGCGACGTCGCCGCGCCGCACACTGTTGTTCCGTCTCGGCGCGGTCGCGCTGCTGTGCACGCTCGCGTTCCTCGTGCTGTATCTCGATCGCGACGGGTTGCGCGATTCGACCAAGAGCACGCCGATGACCGTCGCCGATCTCGTGTACTTCACGATGGTCACGGTCGCGACGGTCGGCTACGGCGACATCGTGCCCGTCACCGCACGGGCGCGTCTCATCGATGCGTTCTTCATCGTGCCGATCCGCATCGTCATCTGGTTCATTTTCCTGGGCACGGCCTATCAGTTCGTGATCCAGCGCGTCGTCGAGGAATTCCGCATGAAACGCCTGCAAAAGCAATTGTCCGATCACATCGTCGTATGCGGTTATGGCCTGTCGGGCTCGATCGCGGTGCGCGAATTGCTCGAGAGCGGCGTCGATCCGGCGACGGTCATCGTGATCGATTCGCAGCAGCAGGCGCTCGAGGCCGCGACGTCGCTCGGCGTGACCGGGCTGCTCGGCGATCCCGCGCACGAGGATCTGCTGCAGCAGGCGCAGGTGCGTTCGGCGAAGGCGGTGATCATTTCGGTGACCGATGATCCGACCGCGATCCTGCTGACGCTGTCGGTGCGCAGCATCGCGCCCGATACGAAGATCGTCGTTCGGATCCAGGAGAACCTGTACCAGCGGCAACTGCGGCAGGCGGGCGCCGACGTGATCGTGTCGTCGACGAAGATCGGTGCGCTGCTGCTCGCGGACGCCGTGCATAGCCGCTATATCGTGCCGTTCGTGAACGACATGCTGTCGACGCGCGGACGCGCGACGCTGCTGGAGCGCGAGGCGATGCCGCAAGAGGTCGGCTGCATGACGAACGTCGTGCCGGGTGCGATCGTCGTCGGGCTCGATCGGTGCGGGAAGATTTTTTCGTTCTACGAGGACCCGCCTTGCAGGATCGAGGCAGGGGACACGCTGGTTGTGATTCAGTCGGCGCGGATTCCGGATCCGGATGTGTGAGGAATCAATTATTTTATTACTTATACTTTTCAAGTAGTTGGGGATGGAAATTTTCGCGATGACTTGTCTATCTTTTTATGTGTAGGCGGCATGTAGGCGTTCTGTGTCAACGGCAATCCACGCCGATCGACATTGAGCGCGCCATCGAGCGTCGTCGCTATCTCTTGACCGTCACCACGAGGGGTGCTCCGCTCCTATGTCCTGCGTAATGCATTAGGGGCTGACTTGGGTTGGTAAATGGCGCCGTCACGCAGTATGGCGAACAGAACGTCGCAGTGTCGCCTTGGCAGTGCGATGAGTGCTTAGTTATGGGCCTCGCCTGCTGGACCTTGCGCGAAAATTCATCCGTGAGACACCATCTCGCAGTGCTGAAGGTGGACGGGAGCAAGGCGCGCTTGAGTACCTTGTTGCCGCGTCTGGACGAGTGCTCAGCACTGACGGACGATCTTGAGCGCCGGCTGACCGACGCGTGTACAGGATACGCTCCGGCGCTGTTGCCGCACGTGCTGCGAGTCAGTGGCCTAGTGCGGAAATCCTTGGGCCGCTTCTATTTCCAGTGTCTCCGAGCATGAGATATCGATGGAGTTTTGGGAAAGCGTTGATCAAAGATGCTCGAAGCCCCTAGCTGGGATAAATACATGTAAAATCCTGCCAGCCGCTCCGTCACAGGTTGCCGCTCCAGTATCAAGACACCCAAGCATCGCAAATACACCCATTAGGGTTGAGGCTAATAGCCAAAACATCCTATCTGCTTAGCTGTAGTGAAGCTGGCCGCTGATGGTCAGCATTGTCCGAATGCGCATGAAATTTTTGCGCCTCGGATGCCTCTTGTCGGGCGGACGCTCGATCGAGAGTGCCACTGCACGCCCCTATATCCCGTTGTTGTCGACTAGTTGTTGCCGCTGCACCGCTTCTTTGTCCGTTGCGGTCACTGGGGCTTTGCGTCTTCAACAGGCATCTGCGTGACATTGTCCGACACGCAGGCTGCAGGGATTTTTCGGACCTCACTCAACGTAGATTGCTGCTGTGACCAGTGATCGTTTTGAGGGGTCACAAATGACTTCAATTGATAAGCGGTGCAAGGGTGTAAGCAAAAACTTGGCGTGCGTCGAGCAAGGAGATTTTGATGTTCGAGCTCAGAGCGCGCTAAACCACACGCGCGATACCAGCGATTGCGCATCTCCACATTTTGAGCCGCGCCTTACGACAGAGCAGGTCGCTCACGTCTTTGGAATCGAGCCTCAGACGGTTCGGAAGCGCTGGTCGCAAACGGGCTCATATTTCGGCTTGACGCCTATCAAGCTTCCGAACCGGCGGCTCATGTGGAGTGCCGACGCCGTGGCGAAATTTCTGCGCGGGGAGGCTCTGTGATGAACGGATACCTTCTTCCTAGCGTGGATAGGGATGTCGGAACCGGCATGCCGCAAATTACTGGTACGCGCTTCCAGCGGGTTTTCGACGAGCTTCGACACAACTGCTGCGCGGCGGATGAGTTGACACTGTTCTTGTTACTCGGAATGACTGCCTTCGCATGTCAGGACGGTGTGTCTGTTCACCTGAGAAACGGAACGCTCTCGCCGATCACGGGTTATTTCATTGTCAGTGCGCCTCCAGCGAGTGGAAAGTCAACGGTGCTCACGCGCTTACTGCGACCATTCCGGCAGGCGGAGATCGAGGCGAATGAAGGCAGCGCGCAGCTGTATCGCCACTACCACGCGAAACGAGTGGTGTGGCGATCGCAAGTCCGTCGGCTTACACGCGAAATCGATGAAGCAATTGCGGCTGGGGGGGATCCTAGCTGCCTCAGTGCGCGATTGAGCGCGTTGTTTCCCGACGAGCCACGATCGCCGCGCACCGCGTCATGGCTTGCTGAGGACGCAACTATTCAAGCGTTGCGTCGTCGTTTGCACACCACGTGGCCATCCGCTGGGATTGTGCTTGACGAGGGCGTTCGGTTTTTGACAAGCAAGCTGTCAAACGCCTTTGCAGACTTTTGCACGCTACATGACGCACGTCTTGCGAAGAACGAGCGAATTTCCACAGGTACTGAGTCAATCCCGCAGGCATTCCTTTCGATGGTCATCGCGACGCAGCCCGGCCCACTGTTCGAGTACTTGCACAGGCATGGCGCGAACGCATTCAAGACTGGTTTTCTGTCGCGTGTCCAGCTTCTGGACGTGCCGTCTCGAAGCCCGATGGTCGCACCGAGCGGGCACACGCTGGAGAAAGCGGCACTCGAGGAATATGACGATCGCGTCGTCTCGTTGGCACGTGATGCGCGTAAGCGCATGCGCAGCGATGGCACCTTCGACCCGGTAGTTCTTGAATTTTCCGAGGCCGCAGGTCGCATGCTCGATAGCATGCCGCAAATGATCAAGGCGCGGTTCTGGAGCGTCGGACAATTGCCTGAAATGGAACCGTATCTACTGCGGCTTCCCGTTCTCATGGCGCGAATTGCTGCCGCCCTTCATCGCTTCGAAGGCGATGAAGGGCTGATCTCGGACACAACGATGCGGGTTGCTGCCGAGCTGGGGTTCTGGTTGGCGCAGCAGACGAGCCAGGTGCTTTTGCGCTCGAAAGAGCCCTCAGCGGTGGAGAAGAACGACATTGACATACTCGTGCACATATTACATGTCCATGTTCTCCGGTGCCGCCGTCCGTTTGTCACTAGAGGAGAGCTCGCGGACATGGCCCCTGGATTTGGTCTCGACGAAGTCCGTTGCAAGCGGGCGCTGCATGCCTTGTGTCAAGCCCACTGGGTGTCGCTGCACAGCCGCGGGAGTGCCAAGTTCATTCGCCTGTCGCCGCAATATTTTCCCGGCTGTTAATTCGAATTGAACCGTTCGCCTGTTCAGCGCCATCAAGCGCGGACGGGCGGCGTATGCCCGCCGTTGAGCTTGAAACTCCGGCAGATGCCGGCTATTCCATCGAATCGCGGCGGACGAACGAAAAGGATTTCCGTGAACACATACTTGAATTCAGAAATGGAAGTCGATCAGGGTGCCATGAAGACTTCCGCTCTTCTACCAACAGCAGGATGGGCGCAGTCTCGTGCGCTAACTACGCTGGCTCTCGCACTTCTGACGACGGCGACCTCAGTCGGTATCGCAGTGCTGTCTGGTTTGCAGCGAGCAGTAGGACTGCAGGAGCAGGCGGTCAGCGTCGCACTGGCAGTGGCGGCGGTCATGGGAACCCATTTGCTTCCTGCTTTAGGGCGAGGGCGATCCATTTCTGTCCGTTGTTGTGCGATTGCACTTTGCGCAGCGAGCTTCGTCGTAACACTGTATGGCCAGGTGTCGTTTTTCCTCACGACTCAGCGCGATGCCGGAAGCCAGCGTGCACACGCTGCAGAGGTTTCGTCTGCCGTTGCGCAAAAGGAGTCGGTGCCAACGCGCGATTTGATGGCGATTGCCGTGGATATCGAACGCACTCGGACAGAGATGGCTAGCAACAACTCGAAGCACTGCACTTCAGACTGCCAGATACAGCGTAAGCGTCACGACGTACTCGACGCCAAGCTCCAGCGACTATTGGTCGAGGAGAGTCAAGCATATCGCCGCGAGACTGAAATCGATCGTCGGGCTGACTTGCAGGAACGACTGCACGACTCGATGCGTGAAGACCCCGTGACTGCACGGCTCGCCCAGTTGACTAGTGTTGACGATCAAACGCTGAACCTCTTCCTTGCGCTCATGTGTGCGGGCGTGCTCGACCTTACTGGTGGGTTTTGCTGGTACTTGGTATTTGGGCGTAGTCGCCGACACATGGGTGCAGTGGTCGCTCCGGTCGTCGCAGGCGCAACTGTGGGTAGTCGCGGGCAACCGTCTGATACTGACATAGTGACTCTCGAAGTCGGCTCGCAAGTCGTCGAGGAGGTCGATAGACGACTATTGCAGCTTGTTGACGATGTTGCCAATGGCAAGGTTCGTCCAACGGTCGATGGTATCCGAGAGCACTTCAATTGTGCCCAAAAAACTGCGAGTCACCTGCGTCGCCGATACCAGGCTCTGTGTGACGCTACTCAATCCACTACTCTGCAGAGTTAACAGGAGCCTGCCATGACTATTTATCAGTATCGACGCGAAACGCCATGGATCGCGGCAGGTGCCTACTACGTCTATTCGGATGACGACAATCAGCTGCGCCAAGCCGTGCTGACGTACAGCACTGTTCGCCGCAGAATTCTCAATCGTATCGACGACGACATGATGAGTGCCGTCGTGGAACACGAAGGCGGCAGTTTGCGGATTCTTTCTGAGGCATTCGGGTCGTTGGCGCGCTTCGTAAGTCTGATGGACTGGCTTACGTGGCTTGTCATAAGCAACGAAGGAAACGCGTACGATTTTGAGCGACGTGAGGAGGATGGCAAGGTAATTCGGGTCCAGGAGCATGCGTTGGGACGTTACTACGGCTTGCTTCTGCCTCTTGTTCGCGCGGTATTCGATCCCGAGTTGGATCTCGATCGGTTCAGGTTGCCGCCGTATGCCGAACTCTTTTGCGATGTGATCACCAATCTCGTAGGCAGAGTGCCGACTCTTGGTGATTGTTTAAGTAGACAACCAACATTTTTTAACACCGATGTGAGGTTGTTTAGTGGCGAACTCGTAAACGAGTTATTCAGATTGCTCCGGAGGGAGGCTAAGGCCCGATTGATTGGAAAAATTGTGTCGGCGCGCAAAGACGACGGAGTGCGGGCAACTAAACGGATGCAGAAATTTAAAAATGAATGTTTCCAACAGTGCCCGGAACTGAACGTAATGCTGCTCGAGTGTACTTATCGGCCGCCTGAAAATCCAGTACTTGAGATCCCCGTCTCGCTTGGCCAAGCCAAGAGGGATCACGGAAGATTCGTCAACCGGCTCCGAGCCGACGGGAAATTCGCAGCCGTCGCAATCGGTGGCATTTGGTCATTGGCTTGGGGGCGGCATAAAGGACATCACTATCGCTGGATATTCCTGCTCGATGCTTCGATGGTTAAGCACTCGAGAGAGTGGTCCACTCTCGTCGCCAGCGTTTGGGAGGATGTGGTTGGCGTCGATGCCGCATATGTTCGGGTATCAGGGGTGAACGACGCGGCTTCTCCTGTAACAGGACTCGTCGCTGTTGACGACGTAAACAGGATGAAATCGCTGGACGATGAGTTGGGATATCTAGCTCAGAGAGATGGTTTTATTCAACTAAAAGAGACCGGGGGGGTACGCTCGTGGGGCACGTGGGTTCCAGCCAACACACGTATTGATCGATGCCGCAAAGCGCCGGATGGAGCAACAGGTGTCGATCGTGAAGGGAGCGGTGGCGGAGACGCGTAAGTCATACACTCGTTGAAGTCGAAGTTGGATCGCCGCGACGGGTTCGTATTTTTATGCCCGTCGCGGTGGTCATAAGCTGCAATTTAACGTGGGCCGGTGACCGGAGTACCCTACGAATTGTGCCGACGCATAATTCGTAGGGCCACAGTGCCTTTGTGCTCGCTTGTGAGGTAGTGATTGAAATAACGAGTCCTCGAAGATTGACGAGCATTTTCCAAGTCGAGCATGCCAGAAGGCTAACATCTGGTTGCGCCGATCCGGGGCTTGCGGTACCTTCCCGACAACTAGCTGATCTCCGTCAGGACTTGTCTGCTGGCTTGGGGGTGCTTAAGTTAAGTACATGGCGCGACTGGCGGCGCGCATGATCCAAATTTGGAAGCACTCTCCCCAGCGGGAGAATTAAATGGTAATCGACAAACTGCTCCGGTTCGAACGAAAGGGCGGCTACGCCCGATAGTTTGCACCGGAGTAGTTTGTTTACCAAAGAATAGACTCGGTATAAAAATATATCGTCTTAATCGTATATCTTATAGGAGTGGTGCTTCGGCATCACGTTTCTTCCTCCTTTCCCTCTGGGAAAAGGAGGAAGAACCTACGGAGATGGAGAAAAAGGTTCACCTTAGTGAGCGAGTGAAACGAAGCGATCTAATAAGCGAAGCGCCCTATGTGCATGTGAGTGCACGGGCGCGAAGCGTTATCCGTTTATCGGTGACCCTCAAAGGTCACCGACTAACTTTAATAAGCGGAACGAGGACTCCTCGTGGAGCGTCAACTTATCGAGGCCCCGGAGTGGGGCGAGATCTAACTTTGAAATAGCGCAGTGTCCAACGCGCCTTATGGGCGCTAAGGACACGCAGCGTCGTCTTCAGCTCGAAGTGGTCGAGTCGACCACGAGAATGATCTTTAAAAATAAGCGGTCTATCTACCCTATGTCCGACAGGGCAATCGAATGCCATCCTCCACTATGTGCATAATGGCGATCTCCGACATCAAAGCAGTCTGAGATTCCGAATCTTCCCAATTTGAGGTGAGCGTTTCAAGATCAGGTCAGTAAGGTACTCTGGCAATAGCACTGGCGGAACATTTGCTGGGACGTCATCAATAAGCTGAGATGGTACCTGAACGATGAAGTCGTCAGGAGCATCGATCAGGCTGTGTTCGTATGCGACACGGACTTGCATGAGGTGTGCGAGGCAGTTTGGGAAGGTTGATTCTATCGGATGGAAACGACGCACTGGACTAAGAAAATGGCTCCATTGCAGATGGAGCGTGATTGTCGTGCTTGGGGTTGCTGGAGGGCGTGCATGACGACGTGAGGTGTCTGAGGCAGAGTAGCTTCCGTATTCCGGGTAAACTCTACTCGCCGAGATCGAAATAATCGTCATACATTGACCGCGTAGTAAAAATTGACCATCTTTTAGAAGAGGTGTTGATGACCCGCCGCGGCTGGCCGCCGGCCACCAGTACGGAGACTTGGTGTGGCAGCTGCCGGTCACCGTCCGGGCCCGCGTAGCGGGTGCCGCTAGATGCTCGAGCGTGGCGCCAGCGGGGCCTATCGCCGCGTCCGGCCGGCGGCCCGTCGACGTGGATCTTCGGCCGCGGGTCGGCGCCTGGCGCGTGCTGCGCGCGGCGCCGGATGATCGAACTCGGCGCCGGCGATACCAATCACTACGGCCGGCCGCGGCCCCGCGCCACGTCGGCCTGCAACTCCAACTGCGGGCATATGCCTGGCAAGCGATTGCGGAAAGCGCAGATCTCGTCAACCCACAATCGACCTGAGCCGCTTTGCGCCTCCGATAGCGCGCTCGCCGCGCGGGGCGTTCCACCGCCTCGGCATGCCGCCGCCACCGATCTCCCGTCCCATCAGCTTGTCGTCCTAGTTCCGCGACCGTAGCGCTGCCTTTGCTGCGTCAAGGTGCGCGGGGCCGTGTCATCCACGGCGCTTTCTCCCGCACCAACCTTCGCTTGCTCCCTTGACCCGGTGCTGGCCTGCGTTCGTCCGTGCGCGGGACGACGAACTAACGGGACCCCGTTGCATCATCTCGGAGCGAGCCGATCGAACGCTGCAGCCAAACGGCGTGTGATATGCCTCGTCAAACGGTACGGGAGTCTACCGGCGTGCGCTACCGTGTCGCTCCCCCCTTGGCGGAGCGTTTCACTCTCGCCAATACCTCCTGCAGCGTTGCGAGCGGCGTGGCGCGCAGCTGCCGCTCATGCTCGGCCAGAAGCGCCGCGCACAAATCGTGCGCCGACGCACCCGCGAACCATCCTCCAGTGTTTTCCCCGTGCTCAAGCGCTTCATTTAACGCGAACTCCAACTCCCCCAGTACGGCCGGATCGATCTTGACCGGGGTGGCCTCGCCGATGAACCCCGCGACCACCCCCATCTCCAGCAGGATCATGACGCCGTGTTCGGATCGGCGCGCGAATCGAACCAGTGGTGTTGCTTCGCCACGCGATCGACGATCGCCGGATCCACGCCGAGCGCCTTGCCGGCTTCCCGCGACGCGCTGTGCGGCCGGTACGTCGTGACGGCGGCCGTCAGCGCTGCGCGATCGCGGCCGTACTTGCGGTAGATGTACTGCATGACCTCTTCGCGACGCTGATGCTCGGAATCGACCTCGATATAGAACCTTAGCGGGCTCTACCGATTCGGCCGGTGGCTCTCAAGCATTGAACGTGTACGCTATCTTGTCTTTGTAGATGCAAGCGGCTGTTCGGGAGCATCAAACTACGGCCCCGCGTGGCATTTTTCGGCGCGTAATACTTAGACTAACCCGGTAGCCTGGTTGCCACTGCATCAATGCAGTACGTCGAATGGGCGTTCGGGCGCCTTCGGCAATGCCGGCACAGTATCGTCTAGTTCGGTGCCGCGCGGGAATTACCTATCCGGTGACCGGGCCCACTCGATCTATCGAGCTGGCTGCGCGTTATAGGTAGCATGCCGTGGAAGCAATGAAAAAGGGCTCCAACGGCATAAGCGATGGTCGCTTCACTGCCGCTGGAGCCCGTTCAGGGCCAGCCAGTTACTGGCCTGCGGCCAGTGCCTTAACCCTCTCGGTTGTTAGTGCGTTGCCGGCAATGCCCCAGTCACCGCTCTTTACTTCTTCAACGATAACCCAGGTAACGGGCCGCATGCTTTCGCCCTCGATCGACACCATTGCGTCGGTAAGGGTAGAAATGATCTTTTCCTTGTCGGCTGCGGAGAAAACGCCTTCGATGACTTTTACGTTAATGAGCGGCATAAGTGTTCCTTTGGTTCGTTTGAATTGATGCTGCTGTCTTGCCTTACGTCGGCTTGATTCAATGGTATTGCTTCACAATTGCATCTCGGATTCGTTCGAGGGACAGCCGAAGCTGCGCCCGCGGACACGCAAGATTGAGTCGCACTCTTCGGTCGCCGTTCTCGACGAACATCTCTCCGCCTTCCAGAACGACGCCTGATTTTTCAAGAAAGAAACGCGTGAGGTTGACTGAATCGTCGAAATAGGTCCGTAGGTCGATCCACGCCAGATAAGTCGCTTCCGGAACGCGAAATTTTGCTTTTGGCAAGTGTTCGCTCAGAAAGCGTTGAGTCAGGGCGAAGTTCTCGTCCAGATACAGCCGCAGCGCATCCAACCACGGAGCGCCATCGCGGTACGCACCGATGGCGGCGGCGAGACTGAGCGGGTTCACGAACGGGTAGTGGCGCCGTTTCCATTCTGAGCGCAATTCCGGATCCGGGATGATGACGGTCGCGATCATCATTCCTGCCAGATTGAACGTCTTGCTAACGGCCATGCACGTGATGATGTCCGGGCTACCCGGGAACAACTTCGCCAACGGCGTGTGTGCATTTCCGGTTCTTAGCAAGTCGCAATGGATCTCGTCAGAAACAATCTTCACACCGTTTGCGATGCAGAGTTCACCCATTCGGCGCAGCTCGTCGCTTGTCCAGATCCGGCCGGTCGGATTGTGAGGGTGGCAGAGGAAAAAGAGCTTCACCGCCGGATCGCTAACTTTCGCTTCGAAGTCCTCAAAGTCGATCGAGTACTTGCCGTCGTCGGATGCGAGCATGCGTGACGTCACGAATTCGCGATCGCGCTGAAGCGCCGCGTGTTTGAAGTACCCATAGGCCGGCGTCAGACTAAGCACTTTGTCGCCGGGGCGGCACACATATTCTACGAGTGCGAAGAGGGCTGGTATGACGCCGAGTGAGACCTGCATTTCCTCGCGAGCGAAATGCCAGCTGTATCGTTGCGCACACCAGGAGTGGAAAGCCTGATAGAGCTGCTCGTCCAGGTCCGCCGTGTAGCCGAAGATGGGATGTTTGAGGCGCTCGGTAATGGCATCGATGGCGGCATCGGGGGCGGCGAATTGCATGTCGGCGACCCACATCGATATCAGCTCTTCTCTCGGCATCTCGAGTGCAAGTGCAGGTGCATCCGCTCCGAACAGATAATTCGCGAAACCTTCCTCCGCCATTGCATTTGTGTTGCGGCGGGAGATCGAGCGATCAAAGTTATAGCCCATACTGGATTCTCCATGTACGAAATCAAGCATTCAACGAGCCTCGCGCGATGCAGCTGTTGGTCTATCGCACCGACGGACGACGGCATATCCGCTTGACCTTTCGGTCCCATGACGCGCAACAGTTTCGAAGGCCTGCATTGACGTCGATGGGGAGTCTGAATGTGGCATGCAACCTGAGGCGACGCGTTGACCGGCCCGGATCACGGTCGGCCGGCCAAGTTTCGCCAGATCTTCTGATGCTATTAAATGCCGATGGGAAGCACTTCGAACGACTTGGAAAAGTTGATTCGGAGACTTCCCATGCAAGCAGTCCGAGCCCGCCGTACCTCATCTCGCGTTCATGTCGGGGACCGGAATGATGCGTCGGCATTTCAGTCCGATTACGCGGTTTCCTGCTCGAAAGTCGGATAATCGGTGTAGCCCTTGGCACCAATGACGCCATAGAAGGTCGACCGATCGGGCTCCGTGAGCGGCCAACCGTTCTTCATCCGCTCCACCAAATCGGGATTGGAAATGAAGGCCGTGCCGAACGCGATCAGGTCAAGTTCTCCCTTCGCCAGTTCGGCTTCGGCGAGCTCCTGCGTGAAGCCGCCGGCGCCGATCAGCGTGCCTTGGTAGGCCTTGCGAAAGGCCGCACCAAAGCCATCCGGAGTACCTGCTGCAGAAATGGTCGTCTGATAGTTCAGGTGCACGAACGCCAGCTTCCGTTCGTTCAAGGCCGAGGCCATGCTCGCCCACGCATCCGCTTCCCCTTCGAAGGACTCCATATCGTAGATGCGCCCGAACGGCGAGACCCGCACGCCCACCTTTTCACCGCCAATGGCGTCCGCCAGGGCGTCGATCGTCTCCAGCAAAAAGCGCTGACGATTAGCGATGGAACCGCCATATTGGTCGGTGCGGGTGTTCAGCGCGCTGCTCAGGAACTGGTCGAACAGGAAGGCATTGGCCGCCATCACTTCTACGCCGTCGAAGCCTGCGTCCATCGCCCGACGCGCGGATGCAACGAAGTCCTGAGTGACACGTTGCACTTCGTCCGTGGTCAGCGCACGCGGCACACTCGGGAGGACCGGGCCCTCCTTGCCGGGTTCTACCCACGCGTAGACCATGGTCGTGGTCGCCGGCACTTCGCCCGACGACACCGGAGCCGCATTGCCAGGCTGGATGGAAACGTGGGACAGCCGGCCAACGTGCCAGAGCTGGGCAAAGATTTTGCCGCCCTTTTTGTGCACGGCGTCGGTGACCTTCCGCCATCCTTCCGTCTGCTCGTCGGTGTACAGACCCGGCGTATACAGATAGCCTCGGCCCTCTTCGGACACCGGAAGACCTTCGGTGATGATCAAGCCGGCGGAAGCACGCTGCGCGTAGTAGAGCGCGGTGAGATCGTTGGGAATGTTATCGGGCGTACGCGTGCGCGTCATCGGTGCCATGACGACGCGGTTGGCGAGCTGCGTCCCGGAGAGATCGTAGGGCGTAAACAATTTACTCATCATGTTGCTCAAAATGTAGGTGCGCCAGGGCGCTGGTGAGTGTCGGGTTAAATGCGAAATGAAACGGATGGCTATCTAACAGCCGGGAATCTGCTTCACGCGCATTTCGGTCAGTCCGGAAAGAATCGATACCTTGTGAATGGGGGGCTGCCTGCCTAGTGAGCGCACCCGTCAATGCTGCAGCTCATGCCTCCGGTGTCTTCGCTTTCGTCCGGTACGTTCTCGGCGGAGTCGAACAACGCTTTTTCGAACACGGCAACTTCACGTGCGCCTGAGAGGTACGTTCGGTTGTTGAAGACAAACAGCGGAACGCCATTTGCGATTCGATTTGCCTCTGCTTCATCTCGCGCGATTTCGGACACCATCTCGCGATCGTCGAAGGAGAGCGACGCAGCAGAAATGCCGATGCTCTTCGCAAGGTCGATGAGCGCGGCTCTATCGAAGATGTCAATCCCGTCGGTCGTCGCGGCCCGGTAGATCGCTTCGATCATCCGTTGTTTGTCTTCGGACGTTTGGACACTTTTGACGAGTAGGTGCGCGTCGCTCGTATCGCCAAAGCGCATGGTCTCGAATCGGTAGTTCAGACCTTCCTGGGCTCCGGCCGAGCACACCGCATCCATCATTCTTTGCGCTGCTGTCGCGTTTCCGAACTTGGCATAAAGCGCGTCTGTAAAGCCGGTCGGAACCATGCCTCGCGCAAGACGGTAGGACTTGTGTGTCACGACCACGTCGACGTGCTGCGTCACGCCTTCTATCGCTTTTTCCAGGCGTCGTTTTGCGATCCAGCACCAGGGGCAGACAAAGTCCGACCACACTTCTACATTGACCCGCTTCATGTTTCATCCTCAGCTAGAAATTGCTGCCTCGTGGCGCTCCGCTCGCAGCGGTAGCGCCGGGTAGGACATTTACTCGCGACCGAGATGGTCCAGCGCGTCGAGGACATGAGTGCTATAGACCACAGCGGCGCCGGCATTGAGATTGATGGCGACACCAAGTGCTTCTGCGACTTCTTCCTTCGTCACACCGAGCTTGTTGGCTTCTGCCGCGTGAAAAGCGATGCAGCCGTCGCAGCGTGTTGTGACAGCGACTGCCAACGCAATCAGCTCTCGCGTCTTTGCGTCGAGATGATTTGTCTTGGCGCCGGCGGCACCGAGCAAACCAACGCCTTTGAGCGTGTCCGGGGTGTACCGTGCGAGTTCATGCACGCGACGGGTGACGGCGCCGATTGTTTCAGTCCAGTTTTCCATGGTTTTCTCCAAATAACAACCAACTAGTTGGTAGGGTAAATACTCAAATAAAAGAGCCATGTTCACGCGGAAAACGGCTCTGGCGCTGGGTGCAACGATGAATCGTTTGGGGAAGCGATCCCCTTTTTATGCTGCGGAGACGATGAGTCGAATGATGCCGCGGTCGAGCGTTTCGCCGTTCTTCATGGCCCACTCGACAAAGCTGGCTCCCTCTAGAACGCTCAATACCTGATACGCCTTCTGGCAGCTCCCCACACCGGCGGGGATCTCGCCGTCGCTGATGCCCTTGTCGATGACCCTGGTCAGCCAGCGCAGTTGCAGCTCGAAAAACCGGTGCGTGAGCTTCTGCAGTTCGGGCGGCAAAGCAGCCATCTCGGCGGCAAGCGCACCGCAGAGCGGGAGCAGGCTTCCATCACTGCTGGCGCGAAAGGTATCGAAAAATCCGTTCAAGCGGCCCCAGAAGTCCTCATTCTCGCGGTCGATTCGCTCGAACGCTTCCACCACTCTCGCGACATAGGCTTCCACAATCGCAACGCCCAGATCTTCCTTCGTCGGGAAGTGATGGTGAATGCTTGCCTTCCGGATGCCAACGGTTTCGGCCAGATCCGCATAACTGAAGGCGGCATAACCCCTCGAGCGCATCAGGCCTTCTGCAGCTTGAACCAACGCGTCGCGCGTACCTACTGCCATGCATCCTCCGGCACACTGCCATCTTCAATTGAACGAACCCAGCGAATCACTGCAAGCGCAGTCTACCTACTAGTTGGTTTTTTGTCAAGCATGACGGCGCATCTCGTCTTCGCAGCGGGCCAACCTTGCAGGGACGCCCCGCAAGCAGATGGTGGAGGAACGTGTCCCCAATTGCACTAACCGACCTCGTGCATTTTTTCATTGAGCGGGCAGAGCGGCAAATTCGTCCGATCAATCTCGAAGGAGCGTCACGACTACAAGGACGAGAAATGCCCTTGTGAAGCTACCAACTAGATGGTAGGCTTGCCGCGTGTTTGAACTTTTCCCTGCGCGAGAGCGCTCCTAGGAGGACCAGCAGATGACTACCCACCCGAACGGAATCGATGTGCCGGCTTTGCAGCAATTCGCGCAAGAAGTCGCCACGGACCCCACGAAGCGAAACGCGCGCTTCAACGTCAAGACGAAATGGGAACACCAGACGCGTTCCGTGGCGACTGTCAGCCACTATGAGCTGGGCGGGGTGACTCACCAGCGGCATTTCGAAATCGCAGCGGACGAACCCACCCAGCTTTTGGGCACGAATAGCGCGCCTAATCCGCAAGAGCTGCTCATGGCCGCGCTCAACGCTTGTTTGACGGTCGGATACGTGGTCAACGCCGCCGCGATGGGCATCACTGTCCACAGTCTGGAAATCGAGACCGATGGTGAGCTGGACTTGCGCGGTTTCCTCGGGCTCGACGAGAGCGTGAACCCGGGATACGACGAAGTGAGCTATGTCGTTCGCCTGCACACGGACGCTTCGCGCGAGCGTGTCGAGGAGTTGCACCAGGTCGTGACGAAAACTTCGGTCAACCTCGCGAATTTCTCGAAGGCGATCCGCATGGTCTCGACTCTCGAAGTCCGCGAAGGCTAACCAGCGGAGGTACTTGCGATACCGGCCGCGTTCTGCGTTCTGCGTTCTCCGCGAGGCGAGCTGATTCATGGACGCGGCAAGACGAGTAATGTCCGCGTTGGCGCGGCCGCGCATGCGGAACTGATCCAGACATTTAAATTAAGGAAGCCAAAATGAATGATTTTTCCGGTAAGAAACTTCTTGTCGTCGGTGGCACCAGCGGTATCGGGCTCGCAACGGCCAAACAAGTGCTGAAAAGCGGCGGTAGCGTCGTCTTGACGGGAAACAGGAAAGACAAAGCTGAAGCGGTCCGTGCCGAACTGAGCGGGCTCGGTCCGGTCTCCGTGATTGCGGCGAACCTCATGACCGAGGAAGGCATGAACGCCATCCGCTCGGAGATCAACGCGAATCACAAAGATATCTCGCTTCTGGTGAATTCTGCGGGCATCTTTGCTCCGAAGGCCTTCATCGACCACGAAGAATCTGATTACGACATGTACCTGTCGCTCAATCGTGCCACTTTCTTCATTACGCGGGACGTGGTCAGGAACATGCTCGCTGCGAAGCTCCAAGGCGCTATCGTGAACGTCGGGTCGATCGGAGCCCAGGCAGCGCTGGGCGACTCCGCGGCATCGGCGTATTCCATGGCAAAAGCAGGTCTGCACGCGCTCACGCGCAATCTCGCGATTGAACTCGCCGATGCGGGTATCCGAGTGAATGCTGTCTCGCCGGCGATCGTACAGACGTCGATTTATGAAGGCTTTATGGCGAAGGAAGACATTGCCGGTGCGATGAAAGCGCTCGAGTCGTTTCATCCGCTCGGACGCGTCGGTACGCCCGAAGACGTTGCAAACACGATCGTCTTCCTTCTTTCAGACAAGACCTCGTGGGTAACCGGTGCCATCTGGAATGTGGATGCGGGGGTGATGGCCGTGCGCAAATGATGGCTGTTTGGATGTACGCGCGCTAGCAGTACATGGGCGACGGAAACGTGATGAAGGAGGGGCTACCGCTGCCTCCAGCGGTGCTCCAACAGGACATTGAAGGCGTAGTCGGCGACTTCATGGACGGCGAGCAAGGAGTGTGCGATGCGATTTGCAGTCTATAAAAAGGATGGGCACCGCGGCATCGCGGTGGAGCACGGCGGGCGATGGTTCGGGCTGACCGCCGAGGACACCGCCTATCCGGGCGATCTGGATGCGCTGCTGGCGCACGGCGCTGATCTTGCCGAAGTGGGCGCGCTTCTCGCGCGCGGCGCGCCGGTCGATCTCGAGGCGGTGCGCTTGCTGCCGCCGTTCGGACGGTCCGGCAAGATCGTCTGTGTCGGATTGAACTACCTCGACCACTCGACCGAGACCGGGTTTGCGAAGCAGGCCTATCCGACCGTGTTCGCGCGGTTTGCGTCGAGCCTGATCGGCCATGGCGACCCGATCGCGCTGCCGGCGCAATCGTCCCAACTCGACTACGAGGGCGAACTAGTGGCGGTGATCGGCAAGGGCGGACGCAGCATCGCGCGCGAGCGGGCGCTCGATCATGTTGCCGGCTATTCGATTTTCAACGACGCCACGCTGCGTGATTACCAGTTCCGCACGCCGCAATGGACGATGGGTAAGAACTTCGACGGGACGGGGGCATTCGGGCCGTGGTTCGTCACGGCCGACGAACTGCCGCGCGGCTGCAAGGGGCTGAAGATCCAGACGCGCTTGAACGGTGCGGTCGTGCAGGAGGCATCGACGTCGGACATGATTTTCGATGTCGAGACGCTGGTCGTGCTGCTGAGTGACGTGATGACGCTGCAGGCCGGCGATGTGATCGTCACGGGCACGCCTGCCGGTATCGGGATGGCGCGCGAACCGCAGCTCTGGATGAAAGCCGGAGACGTGTGCGAAGTCGAGATCGAGCGGCTCGGCGTGTTGCGCAACCCGGTCGCGTACGTGGGGATGGTCCGGCGCGACGCTTGACTGACGAGCATGGTGCCCTGCGCCCGGCTCGCAGGCGTTGTCAGGCAGGTTCTCTACATGCGAGGAGAGGCGGACGCACGCGTAGGGTGCCGTGATCGTGAGCGTGACAACAGATAGAGGTGCCTGTCACGTTCGGACAGTCTTCTGAGATTTTAAGTGGGACGTCCGATGCGGTTATGCTGGTGATTTAGTCGCAGGCGAAGGATGATTACCCGTCGACGCAAAGAAGTCTGCTGGCTCGTCCGGCCTGGCGAAGTGCCTCCCGTATCTGAAAGATCGACTACAAGAGCTTGATCGGTAAAACGCGATTTGATTCCAAGGGCGATCTCCAGAATGCGACGATGACACTCTATACGTTCAAGAACGGGAAACGCGAAAGCCTGCGCGTACAACATTGAATATCGGGACACCCCGACACGACGTTCGGGGTGTCTGCTTCCTCTCTGGTCAAACGCGCCCGTGCGCTCAGTCGCCTGCAGCCAGGAAGTTCACCGGACCGTCACTCAAACGCAAAGCGGGGGGATCCGATCCGCCCACGGTGCAGCGCGCTCAAGCTGCGCGGCGAGCGAGAACAGCAGCGACTCTGCGCCGAACGCCCCCGCGAAATGGCTGCCGATCGGCAGGCCTTGCTCGTCCCAGTAAAGCGGCACCGACATCGCGGGCTGACCGGTCGCGTTGGACCATGCCGTGAACGGAGAAAACCGATGCGCTCGATCGATGACTTCGCTCAACGACTGCGTGTCGTCCGCGGTCGCAAGTTCGGCCGGCGCAAGCGGCGGCATCGCGAGCGTCGGCGTTAGCAGCACGTCGTAGCGCTCCATCAACCGGCCGAACGTCCGGCCCAATGCATGGATCCAGTCGACGGCGCTCGCGTATTCGGCGCCGCTTGCATTGCCTTTCTCCCGCAGGATGATACGGGTGCGGGCCTCGATTTCGCCGTCGCGTACCGGAAGTCCGCGCTGGTTGCCTATCATGTCGACCAGCGCACGCGTTTGTGCGCCGATGATCGTGAATACACGGTCATAGAACGCCTCCGAATCGACCGGACTATCGAGCGGCTCGACGTGGTGTCCGAGCGAGCGCAGCAACGCGACGGTATGTGCGAGTGCGGGTCGGCAGGCCGGATGAAGCGGCCACGGCGGCGCTTGCTCGATCACGGCGATTTTTAGCGGCCGCGGATCGCGCTGCGTGGCCGCGAGAAACGTCTCCGGTTGGCATGGCGCCGCATAGGGCGCGCCGGTATCGGCGCCCGCGGTCAGGTCCAGCAGGGCGGCGCTGTCGCGAACCGAGCGCGTGATCGCGTGGTTGATGGCCATGCCGGCCCATCCTTCGCCGATCATCGGGCCATTCGGCGTTCGACCGCGTGTCGGCTTCAATCCGAACACGCCGCAGCAGGACGCGGGCACCCTCAGCGAGCCACCGCCGTCGTTGCCGTGCGCGAACGGCAGCACGCGCGCGGCGACAAGCGCTGCCGCGGCGCCGCTCGATCCGCCGGCGCTCACATGCGGATTCCACGGATTGCGTGTGACGCCGAAACGCGCTGAGGAGGTGCAAAACGACGTGCCCAGTTCGGGCGACAGCGAGGTTCCAGCGATCGGTATGCCCGCGCGCCGTAGGCGCCCCACGAGTTCGCCGTCGAAGTCGGGCCGGTAGTCGCCGAACAGGAACGATCCGTTCGCCATGCGTGCGCCGCGCACCGGCATGAAAAGGTCCTTGATGAGTGTCGGGACACCGGCAAGTACGCTCTCGTGGCCAGTGATGGTCGATGCGGCTAGTCTGGCCGTTTCGTCGAGGCGCTCTGCGACGGCATTCAGCGAGGGGTTGATCGCGTCGAGTCTGGCGAGGACGGCGTCCAGCAGTTCCGTCGGCGTTACTTCTTTCTCGCGAACGAGCGCCGCGAGCGCGATGCCATCATGCGTGGCGATGAGCGTTTGGAAATCTTTCATAGGTCTATCGTTCGAGAACAAGACAATGGGAGTGGATCAATCGTCGCCGCGGCTACGAAATGCCGGCAGCAACCACAGCAGTGCCGTGGCGGCTGTACCGGACGCGATGGAGACGATTGCGGGACGCAGTCCGCCGAACGCCTGTGCACATCCGAGCACGACCAACGGGCTGAGGAACTGGCCCAAATAGAGCGCGGCTGTGAAACCGCCCAGGGCGCGGCCACGAATCGCGAGCGATAGCCTGCGCATCAGCGGCAGGATTGCGTTTGGGACCAGCATGCCGCCGCCGAAGCCGTGAATCACGACCGCCACGACGATGGCCGGCACCGTATTGGCGCTCGCAAGCAGATACAGACCCACAGCAAGCAGCACAAGGAGCGCGACATTGACGAAGCGCCGGCCGAGCGCGTCGCGCAACCATGGCCATGCGATGGAGCCGGCCAGCGTCGATAGCAAACCGATACCCGAGACCGCACCGATCATCGTCGACGAGTGCTGCCCGATGTCGATCATCAGCTGCGGCATCTGCACCGGGACCACGAAGGAACTGACCATTCCGACGCAGATCAGCAGATAGCCAATGGCGAGCGTCGACGCGAGCTTGCCGCCGGACAGTGGCGTGCCGCCGTCGCCCGGCTCGGCGGGCCGACCATGACGCAGCGGCTCCCACAGCAGGGCGGCAATCGCAGGTATGAGCAGGATCGGCAGCAGGTAAAGATAGAACGGATAGCGCCATGCGTGCTCGCCGGCCGCGCCGCCAAGCACGAAAAAAATCGTGCCGACGACACCGATCGTGACGACCTGCCGGTTCACGTAGCGCACCCGTTGTTCACCGTGCCAGTAGTCGCCGATTAACGTCGTGCAGCACGTCATCACGCACGCTTCCGCGGCGCCGAGCGCGAACCGGCAGACGAGGATCGCGGTGAAACTGTCGAGCCATGCCGGCGCAGCGCCGACCAGCCCGTACACGAGCGTTGCTAGCAAAAGCAGCATCTTGCGTCCGACGCGATCGGCAAGCCAGCCGGCGAGCGGCGCACACAGCGCGATCGCAAGGGCGGGGCCCGTCGCGACGAGCGGCACGAGTGCGGCGAGGCGCGGGTTGGCTGGCACGAAGTCCGCCGCGAGTTTCGGCAGGATCGGCGCGATCATGACTGCGCCCATTACGGTGAGACTGCTGCCGAGCAGCAGCACAGCACCCTGGCTGGCGCCGGCTTGCCTAGCGGCACGTGAATATGGCGCGGTATGCGTGGAAGAAAGCGGATTCATCGACTGCTCCCGAATCAGAACATCAGAACGACAGCGCGGCACGCAGCGCGATTTGGTACCCCTGCGCGTGGTTTTGCGCACCGAATTCCTTGTAAACGTGCAGCCATACCGCCGGCTTTCCCGGTTCGACATAGCTGATCGCGGGGCCCAGCGCGTTCACGTGCGCGCGGTTGCCGTCGACATTCGGGCCGTGGTCGTTGCTCAGTTGCCGCTCGATGTAGCCGCCGAGGCCGGCGGTGAACGGGCCGATGTGCTGTCCGAGCGCGAATTCCTGGCGGAACCCGGTGCCGCTTCGATAGTTCGTTGCACGGTTCGTCGTGTTCTGATCGACCTCGATGCTGGTCGAGATTTCGAATCCGCTGTCGGTGATGTACGTTGCGCCGATGATCGGCGAGAAGGTCCAGTGGTTGACGCCAGGATTGAAAAGTCGAGTGGACCGATAGGCTCCCGTTGGCGCCTGCACTTGGAGTGCGACGTTGACGAACAGATTAGGCAAAGTCCACGCGAGAATCAGCGGCTGGAAATCCGCATCGCCGATATTGGTCGGATCGGCCGACATTGCGAGCGTTCCGGCGGGCGTCGGTACGTTCACGTGCCCGTTCAGATTCAGGAACGGCACGATCGCGCCGAAGCCGACGTTCGCGCCGAACAGCCTCGCGTTTGTCATTCTGATGTATGCGAGGCTCCACGACGCGGCTGTTAATGAGAAGTCGGCATTGCCGCCGTTGCGCATCGTGTGCGTCGAGTAGTACGCGAAGCGTGTGGCGAGCGTGCCGTTGGGCGTGGGCGGCGGCGTCATCCCTGCGCCGAAATCGAACACGCCGAACGGCGTGATCGGGCCGTCGTTTTCAAGCGCGCCAGCGCTCTGACATGCGAGCGTTGCCGCCAATGTGCCGATCGCGACGACGGTGGTGCGTGTGCGACAGTGCCGCACGCCATGCGGGCGTCTGAGGACTTTCATCGTGCCGTTTCCCGTACAGTTGAAATGTGTACGGAGTCTAGGAACGTCAAAATCCGGCGCGTTATCCGCTTTTGGTAATTATCGTGAGGGGCGTTTGAGCGTATCGGACGGCAGTTCGCCGAACAGTTCCCGGTAGTGCGACGCGAATCGGCTCAGGTGCCAGAAGCCCCAGCGCGCAGCCACAGCGCCGATGCACGTAGAACCGGGGAGCGCGCACCGCAGTTCGCGACGGACCGCGTTGAGCCGCAGCGCACGTACGTAGTGTGCGGGGTGCGTGTCGAGCATCTGCTCAAAGCAGTATTGCAGCTTGCGCCGGCTTGCTCCGACGGTTGTGCACAGGTCCAGTACCGTGGGCGGCGAGTCGGGATGGGCCAGCACGTGGTCGCGCACGCGCTCGACGATACGCCGGCGCGCGGTGCCGTCTAGACGCATCACGTCGCGCTCGGTATACGCGAGCGATAAGAGCTCGAGCACGATCGAGTCGTGCAGCGTCTTGCGCACTTGAGGATGGTCGATTAGCGTCGGATCGGCTCGAAGTGCGCGGAAGGTGTCGGCCAGTGCCTGTTGCAATCGGGCACGGCGCGGCGCGTCAAGACCAATCAATCTCGGTTCCCGCGGCTGAGGTTTCCCCTCGGACACCAGCTCGGCCAGCCCGCTCAGCAGAGTGGCAGGGAGCGCCGCCACAACTATCTCGTGGGACGACGGCGTGCGCAACTCGGGCAGACATTCGCCGTCGGTCACGAGCAGGGCGCTGTGTTCGAGCGCGTTGCCAGCCAGATGGGCAGTACCGTTGATGTGAAGCGGGATGCTGAAAGTAAGCGAACCGACCCACGCGGCACCACGCTTGAGGACTGCTCGATTCATACGCTCATGAAAGAGCTGCAAGGTATCGACGCGTATTTCACTCAGTTCGCTTTGAAACTTCCCTGGCGAAAATTGATCGACGGTTAAATGCCATCCATGCATCGCGCTGGCGTGCTGATCGACGTCGCTGCAAGCGACATGTCGAACCTGGCCCTCGCGCGCGGCTTCGACGGTCGGCAGAGCAATAGCGGCAGGCTCGGACATCGGCGCTCCTTTGGTCGGCGCACTACCGTAAGTAGCCAAAATTGCGTCGGCAATCCGGGTTGTTGCGGACAGGCAGCAGTCTGCATCGGAGTTGGCATTCAACGCCGAAGAATTACTCGGGTACGTATCGAATTGCCAATTTGTGATAACCGCAGGCGCTCTTTTTCAGACTTATGGGCTTGTGGTGGCGATATCGTACTTCGTGATCGGTAAGATGGCGGATCAAAGTAGGAGTGATGTTGCCTCTGGTGTGGCAACCTGCAAAGTATTGCTCTGCCTTAAGATATTGGATTGGTTAATATGTCGGAATTGGTGAATCGTAATATTTGCAACCTTGCGTGTGCCAGCGATTCCGCCTGCCAGGTTCGTCTGACCGCTCTTACGCAGCTATCGCTGGAAGGCCTCTTGCGGACATACTGTCGGTTCGCGCGACGGCTAATCCTGGTAGCCTTTCCGAGCACCACGTCCTGAAGGGAGGGACGCATCCAAGATTCAGATAGTACCCGAGTGAAATTGCTGCACGGTGATTCAATAATAGATCGAACGTCGCTGATTTTAATTTAACTTCAATCATATCAACGGTCCCGTCAATTTCACGATTGAGCCGCAAATACTTCAGTGCCTTTTCGAATTGTGAACGTTTTTTTGCCAAAGAGTCGCGCCACGTCGTTTACACACGGCCATAACGATTTTTCGTCGAATCGAACGCTCAGGCGTTGACCGCTGAATTGGCATGCATAGATGAAGGTCTGGAACTGGGTCATTTCAACGTGACCTGAGTAAGCGAGTTGAGTGTCAAGCTGAGAGGGCTATATTTTGAGAATTTCGGTGGGTACGGACGATGGCATTGAGGTGGGGGATGAGTTTTCGCATACAGGCGATCAAGGCCATCTTCCTGAGTTTGCCAGCGGCCACCAGACGTTCGTAAAAGGCACGAATGGCCGGGTTGAAGCGAGTCGCGGTGAGCGTCGCCATGTACAGCGCACGCCGCACCTCGAAGCGTCCGCCGGCTATGCGTCTACGCCCCCTGCCGGAACCAGAATCTTTGGCATAGGGTACTTCACCGCAACTCCTTCGCGAAGTACGTCGCGAACTTTTTTAGGAGATCGCTGACTCAACTGCTCGAGGACGAACAGCAGGTGATCAGCCTGCCGAACTGAGGCGGAGCGTTCATCACTGAGATGCAACATTTTCTGCTGACGGTCTGTCCGATCGATATCCCGCTGTATCAACGGCTGCAGTATGCGCCTGTGGCCGGCGATTCGATGTACCGGATTTCCGCACATCCTGATGTAAATCTTTGACAGGACGATTCAGTGGTCCATTCCTATTTTGAGTAGGTATCGGCCAAATTCTTTCATTCCTAAGATGGACTCTCTCGATGATCTCGAGGCACGCAGTTCGTTCGTCTCCGTCTTAACGGCTCTTCGCGTGCAGATGCCGTACGGAACGTGGTTTCGAACGTGCTCAAGGTACTGGGTCTGGCACTGATGCCGCATACCCTGCGAGATCACCGACAGTTGAAGATGCAGGATGAGGGTACGTCGCTATTGGAGGAGACATGGAAGTAAGAACAGAGTCGGGGCTGAGCAATGGCCTCAAGCAGCGTCATGTCACCATGATGTCGATTGCCGGTGTGATCGGCGCAGGATTGTTCGTCGGCTCGGGCCACGCAATCGCGTCCGCGGGACCGGCGGCAGTCATTGCCTACGCGATTACCGGCGCCCTCATTGTCCTCGTGATGAGAATGTTGGGCGAGATGGCCACGGCTCAACCAGACAGCGGATCGTTCTCGACCTATGCAGATCGAGCCATCGGCCATTGGGCGGGCTTTACGATCGGCTGGCTGTACTGGTGGTTCTGGGTGCTCGTGATCCCAATCGAGGCGACGGCAGCTGCAACGATCCTGAACGCGT
Source organism: Burkholderia sp. ZZQ-2 (assembly GCF_050768715.1). NCBI lineage: Bacteria > Pseudomonadati > Pseudomonadota > Betaproteobacteria > Burkholderiales > Burkholderiaceae > Burkholderia > Burkholderia sp. ZZQ-2. The sequence goes on from NZ_LDVA01000348.1 coordinate 96,555, forward strand.
GGTTTCCCTCTGTTGCGACGTGGATCTTTGCTCTTGGTATCACGACCGTACTGACCGTCACCAATCTGTTCTCGGTCAAAAACTACGGCGAGTTCGAGTTCTGGTTTGCGCTGATCAAGGTTGTTGCGATTATCGTGTTTTTATGCATCGGTGCCGCGGCGATTGTGGGAATTTTCCCGCACTCGAACGTATCTGGCGCAGCGCGTCTCTTCAACAATGGCGGCTTTATGCCGAACGGGATCGGCGCGGTATTCGCAGCGATGCTCACGGTGATGTTCTCTTTCATGGGGACCGAGATCGTCACCATCGCAGCGGCCGAATCAGACGACCCGCAGAGCCAAATCGTACGCGCGACCAACTCGGTGATCTGGCGGATTTCGCTGTTCTATCTGGGCTCCATTCTGGTTGTCACGTCGATCGTGCCGTGGAACGACGCTCTGCTGTCTTCGCACGGGTCATACCAGCGCGCAATGGAATTGATCGGTATTCCGCATGCCAAGGCAATCATCGACATCGTTGTTCTCGTGTCGGTCGCGAGCTGTCTGAACTCCGCGTTGTACACCGCCTCACGGATGATCTTCTCGTTATCCAAGCGAGGGGACGCGCCTGCGTTTTTGCGCAAAACGGATGCTGCTGGTACGCCGCGCGCGGCAGTGTTCGCGTCCACCGCATTCGGGTTTCTCACGGTGATCGCGAACTATCTGATGCCGGACTACGTGTTCAACTTTCTCCTCGCGACATCGGGTGCTATCGCGTTGCTGGTCTATCTCGTGATTGCAGTGTCGCAACTGAGGATGCGTGAGACGCTCGAGGCGGGCGGCGCGCGCATCCAGCTGAAGATGTGGTGCTTCCCGTGGTTGACGTGGCTCGTCATCGTGTTCATTTGCGGCTTGCTGATCGCGATGCTGCTCCGAGATGCACAAAGAATGGAGGTTGCCGCAACCGGGGCATTGGCGACGATCGTCGTTGCGGCGTCCTGGCTGAATCAGGCGCGTCGGAAGCGGGAAGACTTGTCCGCACCCGTACGGGTATCTGTGAGTTCCCGATGAGGGAATCCGGTCGAAGCACGCATCGCGACGCGCGGAGCGGTTTGCTTCGAGCGCCACGGGTACTGCCAGCGGTGTCCGTGGCGGCGCAGGGCTCAACAGGCTATGGCATCGCGATCCTCATGCGGCGTATCCAGTCGAACACACGCAAGGCGGCGATTTTGCAATGAAGAAGGTATTTCTCGACTGTACTGCTGACCTGCGCGCGGTGATCGACGCTCAGGGTTTGCGGATTCCCGAAGGCATGGAGATACGGGACGGCTCATTCGATAGCCGTCAGATCTCGGAATGGTGCAGGGGAGCGGCCGTCGTTCTGGTCGAGCATACGGCGATTCCGGACGAGGTTCTGATCAACAACACCTCGCTGCGCGAGATCGTCTTTATGGGAACGGGCGCGGCGAGCTACGTCAATCTGGAACTCGCCGAACGGGCCGGAATCTCGGTTTCGACCGTGTCGGAATATGCCGACCGTGCGGTGGCGGAACATACCATCGCGCTGATGTTCGCCGGCGCTCGGCGAGTGGCCGATATGGACCGTGACATTCGGCTTGGTCAATGGGCACCGCTGTCGGGGATGCAGTTGCAGGGCAAGCGTCTTGCCGTAATTGGTCTTGGTGGAATCGGGACGGCTGTTGCGCAGCTTGCCGAAGCGATCGGCATGCAGGTATCCGGCTGGAATCGAACCACACGCAACGTCAGCTTCTACTGCCCGGACATCCGACAAGTGCTGCAGGGCGCTGAGGTTGTGACCGTCCACGTTACCCTGAATGAGCAGACTCGCGGTTTCCTTGACCGCGAACTGCTGTCGTTGCCGAAGCGGGGCTTCCTCCTCGTCAATACAGCGCGGGCCGCTATTCTCGATCACCTTGCCTTCCGGGGCGGGCTGGCCAGCGGGCAGATCGGCTACGCTTCCGTCGATGTGTTTGACGAAGAACCACTACCGTCCGGTGACTGGTTACGTTCACAGCCCAACGTCACGATGACCGCCCATGCCGCATATATGACAACAGAAGCGTATTGCAGTCTGTGGCGCAAGACATTGGCTCACGTGGACCGGATTGAAGCATCCGGCGCCGCGTCGCCACCATCGCCTCGCTAGCTTCGAGGCCTGTTCTCCGCCCGGATTCGAAGAGCTGGGTAGGTTTGCACGCGGTGTGGACGCCATCGCGGTGTCAGTCCGGTCATCTCGATTCAACTGACAATTTCCACCGCGTCGCGTGTTGCTACATGCGATACCGAAAGCTTCCCCGGTTTTCATATGTCGTAGAGGATGGTTCGCCGAAATTGGCTACCTATGCTCGGAGCCGCTGGACGATGCGACCTCAGCCATGTCAGGAAAGGAGGCGCGTGAGCCAGCTTTCCCTTGATGAGGTGAGGTAGCTAATGAAAATGCAACTCAAATCCGTATTTGCACTGTCGGCGCTCGCATTTGCCGTCGCAGCGCATGCAGAAGTGGTCAAGATCGGCGTGGCAGGCCCGCTGACCGGTGCGCAGGCGCTGTTCGGGAAGGATAACGAGCGCGGTGTGAGGCTGGCGATCGACGACCTCAACGCCTCGAACCTCAAGATCAACGGACAACCCGTCAAGTTCGAGTTGCTCTCGGAAGACGATCAAGCGGATCCCAAGACCGGGATGTCGATTGCCCAGAAGCTCGTCGATTCGGGCGTCAAGGCCGTGATTGGGCACTACAACTCCGGCGTGATGATCCCTGCCGACAGCATCTATAACAACGCGCACATTCCGGTAATTACCGGCGCCGCCTCGAATCCGGCCATCACGGCGGCCGGCCTGCCGTACGTTTTTCGCCTGGCAGCGAACGACAACGTGATGGGCGCGCGGATGGCTGAGTTCGCACACGACCAGCTCAAGGCGAAGAAGGTCGCGGTGATTGACGACCGGACCGCGTACGGATCGGGCGTCGCGGATGTTTTCGTGGCAACGGCGAAGAAGCTGGGGATGACTGTCACGACTCGCGAGTTCGCGACCGATAAATCGGTCGACTTTACTGCGATCCTGAACAAGATCAAGGGAACGAAGCCGGACGCGGTCTTCTATGGCGGCTACTACGCGCAAGCAGCGACCGTCGGCCGCCAGTCGCGGCAACTTGCGTTCGATGCTCCGATCCTTGGCGGCGATGGGATCTGCTCGGTCGAACTGCCCAAGCTGGCCGGCGGCGCACTGGACGGGCGGGGCTATTGCGCTCAAGGCGGTTTGCCGCTCGAGCAGCTTGCGAAGGGCCCGGAGTTCGCTGCTCGTTACACCAAGGAGTTTGGTGGCAAAGCCGACATCTACTCACCCGCCTTTTACTCCGCCACGATGCTCGTTGCCGATGCCATGAAGCGAGCCAACTCGACAGACCCCGAGAAATTCGTTCCGCTGTTGAAGAAGGATGCTTTCTCGACGCTCGTCGGGACGGTACGTTTCGACTCGTCTGGTGAATGGGTTAACGCGCCGGTTACGCTCTACAAGATCGTCGACGGCAAGTTGAACCAGATCCGTCAGTAGCGAGCGTTCGTCGCGCGGAGCGCGAAACAGGGCCTTTGAGTACCGGCGGCGGTCGGCGTGGACACGATCTCGATCACGGAGCCGTCCATTCTCGACAAGTCCGAGAATTCGATTAGCTGACCAGCACATCTTCGAGACGCTGGGTCGCCGCCGGTACAGCATACCCATTTGAGACTTAGCGGGGGATTTGCCGCACAGCCGTCGGTCGCGCGTCCTGAAGCCTAACAACGGGACGCGACTGTTCCCGAGACGGTCTGCCGTCCCCGATCCACCGTTACCGTGGTGTGCACTGGCCTCCCTTGGGGCGTATGTGGTCTGCATGAGTGCCTGAGGAATCCAGCTACCCGCGATTGGGTAATTTTCTTTCAAAATCATTGGGTTATTGAGCTCGCATTCCAGTCGGGCTGGCTCGTCAGGACGATAGGGAGCGGTGACGTGGGCAGTTTCAAGCCCGCCTGCTACCTCGCGCATAACGCAGCAGCAGATTCTGCTGATCGAGCATTTTCAGGCAACAGAGAGTGCTGACGCCGGAGCCAACATAAGTAACGGTTACTGAGCAGGCTCAATAGACTATGTCTTACTCACTAACCAACAGGAGGAGTACCGTGAAACTGACCGACTTCGATACTTTGACGTTCGACTGCTACGGCACGCTGATCGACTGGGAAACCGGCATCTTCGAGGGGCTGCGCTCCCTGCTGGAGCGCGTCAAACCGGCGCTGACGCGCGATCAGGTGCTCGAGGCGCATGCACGTCACGAGTCGTCGCAGCAGCTCTACACGCCGGCGAAACGCTATCAGGACCTGCTCCCGATCGTGTACAAGCGCCTGGCAGAGGAATGGGGCGTGCCGTTCACGCACGAAGAGTGCGTGGCATACGGCAAGTCGGTGCAAAACTGGCCGGCGTTCGAGGATTCGCCGGGCGCGCTGCAGTACCTGAAGAAGTACTACAAGCTCGTGATTCTCTCGAACATTGACAACGACAGCTTCACGTACAGCAACGCGAAGCTTCAGGTCGAATTCGACGCGATCATCACCGCCGAGGACGTCGGCTCGTACAAGCCGTCGCCGCGGAACTTCGAATACATGCTGGACAAGCTCGGCGCCCGCGGCATCAAGTCGGAGAAGATCCTGCACACTGCGGAAAGCCTGTTCCACGATCACAAGCCTGCGAACGCATTCGGACTTGCTTCGTGCTGGATCTATCGTCGCCACTCGCAGCCTGGCTTCGGTGCGACGATGAACCCGGGTGAGCAGCCGACGGTGAATTTCCGCTTCAACAGCATGGCGGAACTCGCGAAGGCGCACCAGGAAGCGCTGCTGCAAAAGTAAGCAGTCGCGTCACCAGCCGGCGTCCATGTCGGCATGACCCACCTTCGCGCCGATCTTGGCGCGGAGGCATTTCCGGACGTGGTATTGTCCGCGTGAACCGGAATATCCAGCTAAGGAGTCGTTCATGCGGCTGACCGATTTCAAGGCCCTGACATTCGACTGTTACGGCACCTTGATCGACTGGGAGTCAGGCATCGTTGCTGGCCTGGCGTCGTTGACTTCGTCACTTGACCAGCCATTGACCCGTGACGAAATACTTGAAGCGCACGCTCGGCACGAGTCTTACCAGCAGATCTCAACTCCGGACATGCCGTACAATCGGCTGCTCGAAGTGGTTTACAAGAGACTCGCCGAGGAATGGGGGCTGAGTTATACGCACGAACAGGCAGTCGCATATGGGCGTTCGGTGCGTGATTGGCCGGCTTTTCCGGATTCAGCAAGCACCCTTCAGTATCTGAAGAAGTACTTCAAGCTTGTCGTGATATCCAACGTCGACAACGACAACTTTGCTTTCAGCCACGCCAAGCTTCACGTGCCGTTCGATGCCATCGTGACGGCTGAGGATGTCGGCAGCTACAAGCCGTCGAACCGAAATTTCGAATACATGCTCGACGTGCTGACTACGCTCGGTGTGCAGAAGGATGAAATTCTGCATGTCGCAGACAGCATGTACCATGATCACGAGCCAGCGAATCGGCTCGATATCCGTTCGTGCTGGATTCACAGGCGATTCGAGCAACGCGGACTTGGCGCGACGGCGCGCACGCTTGCGGAGCCGACGGTCGACTTCAAGTTCACCAGCATGGCACAGTTCGTCAAGGCGCATCACGAAGAACTTTCGTGAACCCGACAGGAAGTGCGGTTCGCACGCCGACTCGAGACCAGCACGATATGAGTAACCGAACCAAACTCGACCGGATCGACATCAAAATCCTCGCGGAGCTGCAGAGGAACGGCAACATCACAAATGCGAACCTCGCAGCTGCTGTAGGCCTATCGGCCAGCCCATGCTTGCAACGCGTCAAACGGCTTGAGGCCACGGGTGTGATTTCTGGGTACGGCGCTCACGTAAACGTCACGAAGCTGACGAGTACAGTGTCTGTATTTACGGAAATCATGTTGCACGATCACCGGCGCGAGGACTTCGTCCGATTCGAGGCGAATCTCCGCGATTTCGACGAAATCACCGAATGTCATTTGGTGAGTGGCGGATACGACTATCTTCTCAAATTCGTCGTCAAGGACATCGGGCACTACCAGGACGTGATTGAGCGGTTGCTCGATCGTAACCTCGGCATTGAGAAGTACTTCAGCTACATCGTGATTCGCTCGCCATTTGTAAAGCACGGCGTACCGCTCGAGAAGCTTCTATCGGACGAGTAGACGATACAGTTAGCCAGTACGTCGGCAGACTGCGCCACAGGGCGTCTTATCGACGCTTCAATCCGGGTAGCGGCTCGAGCTCACGCCGGCTCGGCGAAGACGGTCAAGCGCCACTGCCTTGCACGGGTCAACTCTCGTGAGATGGTTAGTGTGACAGGCTCTCTATCGATTCACTCGGTCATGCGTTAGCGCTGGCTTGCTCCACAAGCAGTTGTTGCTCGGGATGGCATATGTGTCGCCCTTGAGCACTCCCATCGAATCGACCCGCGAGTCAGCATCCGGCCGGCGTTCGGACTGAGGAAGAGAGAAGGCCATCGTCCCTGTGGGACGATGGCCTCACGGTCGACGGAAATGCGTTACTCGAGACCGCCTTGACAGATGTACTTGATGGACAGATAGTCGTCGAGACCGTACTTCGATCCTTCGCGACCATAGCCCGATTCTTTGACGCCGCCGAACGGTGCAGCTTCGCTTGCAACCGCCCCCTCATTCAGCCCGACAACGCCGGCCTCGAGTTGGCGCGACACGCGATCGGCACGCCGCATGTCTTGCGTGTAGAAGTAAGCCGCGAGACCGAACGGGGTGTCATTTGCCAAACGCACGACTTCCTCCTCGGTTTCGAAACGATACAGCGGCGCCACAGGCCCGAAGGTCTCTTCGCAGGTGACGAGCATTTCGCTGTTCGCATTCGCGATAACCGTCGGAGCGTAGTAGTTCGGCCCGATCTCGGTCAGGCGCTTGCCGCCGGTCAGAACCGTGGCACCCTTTGAAACCGCATCGGTAACGTGGCGGTCGATCTTGTCGATTGCCTTCGTGTTGATCATCGGACCGATTTGCGCCTGCGGGTCGGTTGCCGGGGCGACCTTGAGCGCGCCCACGCGAGCCGCCAGCAGCGCGGCAAACTTGTCGAATACGCCCGCTTGCACGTAGATCCGGTTCGGGCACACGCACGTCTGGCCGCCATTGCGGAACTTCGCCGCCATCAGGCCTGCGACGGCCGCTTCGAGGTCCGCATCGTCGAAGACGATGAAGGGGGCGTTACCCCCCAATTCCAGTGACAGCTTCTTGAGCGTGCCGGCAGACTCGCGGGCGAGATACTTCCCGACCGCCGTGGAACCCGTGAACGTGATTTTACGGACGCGGTCATCGGCCAGCCAGTCGCCCACCGCTTCGATGCCTTGATCGCGCGATGCGCTGAGCATGTTGAGAACCCCAGCGGGAACACCTGCTTCTTGAGCGAGTGCAGCGAGAGCAAGCGCCGTGAGCGGCGTGTCTTCGGCGGGCTTGCCGACGACGGTACAGCCGGCCGCCAGAGCGGGAGCAATCTTGCGCGCAATCATCGCGAGCGGGAAGTTCCACGGCGTGATGGCCGCGACGATCCCGACGGGTTCTTTGATGGCGCGCATCTGCTTGCCACGCTGTGCTTGCGGAATGATGTCGCCGTAGATGCGCGTTGCCTCATCTGCGAACCAGGCAACATAGGACGCACCGTAAGCCACTTCGCCACGGCTCTCCGCCATCGGCTTGCCCTGTTCCATGGACATGATTGTTGCGAGGTCCTCCGTGTTCGCGACAATCAGTCCGTGCCACCGCCGGAGAATCTCTGCTCGCTCGCGGGGCAGGCGTTCACGCCATTCCTGGGCTGCCTTCGCCGCTGCGTCCGTTGCCGCGTGCGCGTCAGCTTTTCCGCTGTTGGCAACCTCGACGATGAGTTCGCCGGTAGCCGGATCCGTGACAGGGTAGCGGGCGCTATTGACCGCATCCGTCCATTCGCCGCCAATCAGGTTCTGGAAGCGCAGGAGTTCTTGGCGTTTCAGTTTCAGTTCCATACTCGATACCTTTGGAGAATATGCTGCTTTTTTATCCGTGCGGAGCACGGTAACGGGGCATTAGCCTTTCATTGCGCGGCGTACGTCCGGGCTTTCCAGGACTTCGTCGAGCGTCTTGCTGACCCGCTCGACCATTTGCTCGATATCGCCTTCCGAGAAACAGAGGGCGGGCGCGAAGCCGAGGATGTTGTCGCCGAATGCTCGGAAAATGATCTTGTTGCGATACGCGGCTTCGAAGATTCGATTCGCGAGATCGAGCGACGGATCGAAGCGCGTGCGATTCGCTTTGTCGGAGACGAGCTCGACTGCGCCGAGCAGGCCGCGATGTCGGGAGTCGCCGACGAGCGGATGATCGAGAAGACTGTCGAGCCCCGCAGCGAAACGGGGCGCTTGCGCAACACCGTTCGCGAGCAATCCACCTTCCGTATACAGGCGAAGTACCTCAAGCCCGATGGCGGCGCTGACGGGGTGTGCGGAATAGGTTTGACCGTGTCCGACTGCGTCGGACCGCTTGCCGCCGTCCGCGATTCCCTGGTAGACCTGATCCGACATCAATACGGCGCCCATGGGCGCGTAGCCGGCGGTGAGGCCCTTGGCAACGGTCATGAGGTCGGGCTCGACGTCTTCTGCCTCACACGCGAACATCGGGCCAGTGCGGCCGAATGCGGTGATCACTTCGTCCGCAACGAACAGAATGTCCAGTTCGCGGCAGGCCTTGCGCATTGCCTTCAACCAGCCCTTCGGCGGCACAATCACTCCGCCGGATCCTTGCACGGGCTCGCAGAAGAAGGCCGCGACGTTGTTGGGGCCGATCTCTGCCACTTTGGCCTGGAGCGCGGCGACCGACGCGGCAATGATTGCTGCCGGATCGTCAGGCGTGCCGCTGCGATAGGGATACGGCGACGGAATGTGATGTTGAACCGCGAGCGGCACGTCGAAGTTCCGATGGAAGCTGGCGATGGCAGTGAGGCCTGCACCGATCGAGGAAGATCCGTGGTACCCGCGCTCGAGCGCGATGAAGTGCTTCTTCGTCGGGCGACCGATTGCGTTGTAGTAGTGGGTAATGAACCGGATGGCCGAATCGACTGCGTCGGAGCCACCGAGCGAAAAATAGACGTGCTTGAGCGATGCGGGAGTCAGATCGACCAGTCGCTGGGCCAGCGCGATCGCGGGTTCGGAGGCGAAATGGAAATAGCCGGTCGCGTAGGGCAGGCGCGTCATCTGCTCCATCGCCACCTTGACGATGCTTTCCTGGCCATAGCCCGTGTTCACACACCACAGACCCGCGAACGCATCGAGCAGTTCGTTGCCGTCGGCGTCGCGAAGCCAAGCGCCGTTGCCCGATTCGAGAATCGTGGCGCCGCGTGCTTCATGTGCGCGAAAGTTGACGACCGGATGAATCAGGTGCTTGCGGTCCGATTCGATGAGTGCCGAGATTGACATGATGTACCTAGTAAAAGATGGTGGCGGCTATGTGTTCAATGTTATGCAACGACGGCGGCGGAAACACCGTGTGAAATCATGTACCTGCAAGCAGAAACAGCTGAATTGGAGGTTTGTCGCAGCACTTCCTTCGGTCACGTCGGGTGCCATGCATGGGGCGCTCTGCGACTCATACCAGCTCCGTTTTTCCGACGCGCTCCAATGAGGCGACCGCTTCGGACGTGGTAGCGCGTTCATCCAGCCATTGCGCCAGATGAATAGCCTTCTTCCCGGTCGTATTGCGAATCTGCGACCGACAGCTGAATCCGTCGCTGATGACAACCGCCTCGTTATCGAGCGCGTTGATAGCCGGAACGAGTTCGGATGCGGCAACCGATTTCGCGATGTCCGCGGTGCGGGTGTGGTAGCCGTAGGCACCGGCCATTCCGCAGCAGCCCGTGGCGAGAACGGTTCCCGAATGGGTCGCTTGCTTCAGCAATTGGGATTCCGCCTGCATTCCGCCACATGCCTTCTGGTGACAGTGGCCGTGCACATGGACGTCTTCGTCGAATCGCGGAATATCCACGCCCTTCGACTGCAGCAGCTCCGCAAGCGTCTTGACGGATGCGGAAAGCGCCTTGGCCCGTTCATCGTTGGGGAACAACGCACGAAGTTCGTCGCGGAACACGGAAAGGCAGCTGGGTTCGAGAACGACTACGGGGATGCGCGAGGCGATCACGTCAGACAGACCTTCCATGATTTCCTCGATGTTGCGCCGAGCCAGGTCGAGAAGTCCCGAGTCGTAAAGCGGACGGCCGCAGCAAACGTGTTTGCGGAGCAACCGAACATCGAATCCCTGCGACTCGAGAACCCGGACCGCGGCTTCGAGTACTTCGGGCGAAAAGCCGTTGTTGAATGTATCGGTCCACAGCAGTACCGGAGTCCGGCTGGCGCGATCGTCAGGCGCACGCCCGGAAAGGAGCAACCGCGCCGTGTTGCTGCTTCGGAAACTAGTCCGGGCAATCGCGGGGAAGCGGACATCTGGTGCCAAACCAGCGCTCGCGCCGACCTTGCGGAATGCGCGGTTGCGCATCAGCATGTTGGCAATCCCGCTGAAGTGGGTGGCGACAGGCAGCCACGTGCCGATGCGCCCGATCATGGCATCCATGAGCGGACGCCGCTTTTTCCTGAAGTACTCGTACAGGAACTGGCTCTTGTACTTCGCGATATCCACATGGGTGGGGCAGTCGCTGCGACAACCTTTGCACGCGAGACAGTGATCCAGCGAATCCTTTACGGCCTCGCTTTGCCAGCCGTCCTCGATGACTTCTCCCTTGAGCAGTTCGAACAGGAGCCGAGCGCGACCGCGCGTTGAATACTTCTCTTCTCGTGTTGCACGGAAGCTCGGGCACATCGTGCCGCCTTCCAGCGAGCGGCATTTCCCCATACCGATACAGCGTTCCGTTGCGCGTGCGAACGTGTCGGGGCGCGCATTGTCGCCGAAGCTCATCGGACTGGCGTGGTCCACACGTCGGTAGGTCGGGCCAAGGCGGAGATTCTGATCGACGGGCATCGCATCGATGAGCTTGCCGGGATTCATCCTGCCGCGCGGATCCCAGATGGCCTTGAACTCTCGGAATGCCTCCATCAACTCAGGGGAGTACATCAGCGACAGCAGTTCGCCCTTCGCTTGCCCGTCTCCGTGCTCGCCAGACAGTGAACCCTCGTATTTGACAACCAGCTGGGCTGCCTCGACAAGGAAGCGACGCCAGGTTTGAACACCTTCGGCATTGCGCAAGTCGAACGTGATGCGCGAATGAATGCAACCGTCGCCGAAGTGACCGTAGAGATTGGTCGTATAGCCGTACCGGTCGACGAGTGCGGAGAATTCGCGCAGGTATGCGCCCAGCAAATGCGGTTCGACCGCCGCGTCTTCCCAGCCGACCACCGGATCAGGCTTGGAAGGATCGTTGCCAATCGACGTTGCGGATGCGCCGATCTCACGAATCGACCACAGTCGACGCATCAACTGTGAATCGGCGACCACGCGGACGGCAGGCTGGCCGGAGAACGTCGACGCAAGCGAGGCTGCGCGTTCGGCGAGTGTGATGCATTCATTGGCGTCGGTTGAGCCGAACTCGACCATCAACCACGCGTTTCCGGTCGGCAGTTCGGCGATGTCGTCGAGCGCGAGACCGCGTTCGGTCAGGCCACCAATGATGCCAGTATCCAACCCTTCCATCGCGATCGGTCCGAGCGGAAGAAGTTGCGGAACGCAGTCCGCCGCATCAAAGATCGTCGGAAAGCCGAATACCGCCAGCACTCGGTGGGTCGGATTCGTCACCAGCTTGGTCGTCGCGCGCAATACCGTCGCACAGGTACCTTCGGAGCCGACCAGCGCGCGAGCAATGTTGAAGCCGTTCTCGGGCAGCAACTGATCGAGGCTGTAGCCGGAGACTCGTCGCTTGAGCTTGGGGAAACCTTCACGGATCGCGTCGCCATGGCGATCGACCAGACCCTTGAGCTGGCTGACGATCTCCGCGCGTCGTCCGCCGGCTGCGAGGTGTGCATTGAATGCAGACTCATCGGTGGGACCAACCCAGAAGCGCTCACCGTCGTAAGTCAGGATCTCCAGGGATTCGATGTTTTCGGCAGTCTTGCCTGCCATCACCGAGTGTGCGCCGCAAGAGTTATTTCCGATCATCCCGCCGAGCGTGCATCGGCTGTGCGTGGCAGGGTCCGGGCCGAAAGTCAGCCCAACCTTGGCGGCCGAGTTCTTCAGTTGATCGCAGATGACGCCGGGCTGGATGGTCGCAATGCGGGCATCGGTATCGATCTGTTCGATCGTCGTCAGATACTTCGATGAGTCGATGATCACGGCGTGGTTGACCGATTGGCCACACATCGACGTGCCGGCGCCACGAGGCAGAACGGGAACGTCGGCGGCCGCGCATGCGCGCATGATCTCGACGACATCATCGATCGAGCGGGGCACGACAACGCCGATCGGCACCTGGCGATAGTTGGATGCCTCCGACGCGTAAGCCGCGCGCGATCCGGCATCGAAGCGGACTTCAGCCTGAGTCGTGCGCTTGAGCGTTTGCTGCAGAGCGAGGAGGGTATTGAGGTCGTGGCGAGTGGCCGCGGTACCGGAAGTCATCGAATCACGCCTAATCGGAAGTCGCATTTCAAGGGGCAGACACGGCCGTCATGCTGATACCGAGCAAAAGCCGGTGCATTCCGGACGTGCAGCCAGTCTTCCGTATTAAAGCGTCATGTAACCCCGAAATCTTCCTATATCAAATAGGAAAGCGGAGGCTATTCTTCGCGAAGTCGATACAGTGCGATCGCGAACTGCAGCTTGAACCGGGTCTGAGGATCTTCCAGCGACACGTTGAGTGCGCTTTCGATTCGTTCGACCCTGTACCGCAGCGTGCTGATGTGTATGCCGAGCGCTTTCGCGGTATTTGCAAGCTGGAAACCTTCGTCCGAAAGCGCGCCTAACGTATCGAGTAGCGATTCGCCTCGACGCTTTTCCACCAATGGCAGCACGAGTCGCTCGACGAGCATGTTCCGCGCGTCTGCTTCGCCCATGAGTGCTCGAGGAAAAAGGATCTCATCGAAGTGATGTAGCCGGCCCGGCCGCAGGGTGGGTACCAGAGCCTCGACGTCTTTCGCGCCAGTTGCCATCCCTTGCACGCCGCTATGTACCCGGCTCACTGCCATGGCCGCTCGTCGGTCTGTCACGGCGTCCCATAACGCCTCTATCGATGCGTCAGCCGGCAGGATGAATCGAATTTGATTCAACCAGATTGCAAGCATTTCGGGCATGCCTTTCGCACGCAACTGACGCTTTATCGCGTCAACCCAGCGTTCGCGGCGCTCGAGACCTTCAGTCGTAAGCGGAATCGGCTCGTCAATGAGTACGAGGCCAACTCGATATGATGCAGCCTCGCTCCAGCCGCATACCCGAGCACGCTCGAGCGCACTTGCAGACGCGGTAAATTCGCCATCAAGCAGGCTTGCGACGAGAGCATAGCCAAGACGATCTTCCTGTTGAGCGAGCTGCCGCTGGTGCATCATGTGCAGCGCCGCGACAACGCTCGCGTGTTCGATTGCGCGCACGTCCAGCTCGTCGTTCCCGTCGTCAACTAGATCGAGCCAGATGAGCGCAACGACCGTCTCTTGAAGGCGTACGGCATGACAGAGACGTTGCACAAAGCCATCCGTGACCGGAAATGGGACCTTTGTCGGCCGGGTCGCCGGGATGCGGTAGTGAGAGTGCAGGTCACTACGGGCCGCATCGACGAATTCCGCTTCCAGTGCGGCGGTTGTGTCAGTGTCGTCGATCGAGCTGCCAAGCATATGACCGGCTGGGTCGGTAAAGGTCACCGGCCGCCCGAGTAGATTACTGAGCGCGTGCGCGATATCGGACAGGCTTGTTGCCGAAACGGCTGCGTTGGTGAGTGCCCGGTGCAGTTGCTCCGAGCGTTCGATGAGCTCACCCTGGAAATTGATGATCTTGGCAAGGATCTCGTGGGTGACGTCGCTGAACTGGATTTCCCATGGAAGCTCCAGAAGCGGTAGCCCGACGCGGTTCGCTTCTTCGACCGCTTCAGGCGGGAAATGCTCGCGGAAGTTCGGCACGGCAAGCACAACGCCGGCGAGTCCGATTGCGCTCAGGTCTCGAACAAGCTGGCGTGACGCGTTTTCGTCGGGCGGCCAGTTGTAGCCGGTCGAGAGCAGCAGTTCGCCGGATTTCACCCAGTTCACGATGTCCGGGTGATCGACCATGTGCACCCAGGAGATTTCCCGTTGCAGATTCTGCCCACCGGCGACGACGTCGGCATCACGCAGTACGGTTTCACGAATGGCGGTATCAAGTTTCATCTCGGCTCCCCGGCTGTACCGCGGCGGGGCGCCGCGATTTCGAATGATGTCAGGTGGTGCGTGGCTGTCGGTAGCCAAAGATCACGCCGAGCAAACTGAAGCCCGCCGCGAACATCACGTAGAACGCGGGTGCCATTGCGGTTCCCGTCTTGCTGATCAACCAGGTCAGGATCAGCGATGCGAATCCGCCGAACGTCATCACCGCAAGGTTGTACGCGATGGACAGGCCGGTCGACAGAACCTTGGTCGGGAACGTTTCGGCAAGCGCGGCGAGAATCGGGCCGGTATAGATCGCGATCAGCACGCCGAAGACGGCTTGGAACACGCACAAAGTGCCAAGCGACGGCGCTGTCACGATCATCGCAAACATCGGCCATGCGAGTGCAAGCATGGCAGCAGACGCCCCACCGAGCAGCCACTTTCTTCCGATAAGGTCCGACCACCAACCGGTGATGGGCGAGCACACGGTGATGACTCCGCCGCCCACCATCGCGGCGATGAACGACGCGGATGACGGCAGCTTCAGTACCTTGACCGAGAAAGTCGGCATGTAGAACAAGATGACGTAGATGCAGACGGTCCAGAGGACGACCATTGCAAAGCTGGCAAATGCTTGCCACGGATAGTCCCGCAGTACGTCTGAAAGAGGCGTCTTCGATTTGTCGGTCGCGTTCAGGAACACCGGCGTTTCTTCGAGATTCCGCCGGACGAAGAAGCCGATCGGCCCGATCAAGAGACCCGACAGAAACGGAATGCGCCATCCCCAGCTTTCGACGTCCGCCGACGACAGGCCGAGTGTGAGCCCCGTGCCGAAGCAAGCGCCAAGCAGGACGGCGAAGCCGATGCTCGTCTGAATCCAGCTCGAGTAGTACGCCTTCTTTCCGGGCGGTGCATGCTCGGTGAGAAAGGCGGTTGCAGTCCCCATCTCGCCGCCGGCGGAGAACCCCTGCAGCAGCCGTGCGAGCACGATGAGGCAGGGGGCCGCGATACCGATCTGCGAGTACGTCGGCGCAAGACCAATCAGCGCCGTGCCGGCACACATCAGCAGAATCGTCAGCGAAAGTGCTGCCTTGCGTCCGGCGCGATCGGCGTAGATCCCGAGCAGGATGCCGCCCAATGGTCGGACGAGAAACCCGACACCGAAAGTCGCGACCGAGAGCATCAACGACGTCAGGTCGTTTCCGGTCGGAAAGAACAGCTTCGCGATGGTAATTGCAAAGAAGCCATACACCATGAAATCGAACCACTCGAATCCGTTGCCAAGTACGGTTGCAACGATGGCGCGTCGCCGCGCCGATCGGTCCTCTTCGTAGACCGCGGACAGCTGCACGGTATTCATCTCCACTACTCCTGATTCGCATTAATGGCGACGGCATAAAGCCGGGGCGCGGGTCGCGGTTTCGTGCCCGTTCACAGTCATTGAACTTAGCCACAAATCGCATAACTACCCACAGGAGAGAGGAAGTCTGAAGGCTATATTCGTATAAAAGATAGGATAAGGCTCGATAAAACGGAAGCGGGATGATGATTTTCCTACTTTTGGTAGGTATTCGTCCGGGTTCTGGCTTCCTACCATGAGCGCATTCCAAGGAGGTGAAGCTCATGAGCAGTCGAGAACTGAATGCGACCAGCGAACTGGCCGCGATGCGCCAATCGTACGTGGCACGCGGCGTGGCAACCGCGCATCCCATTTTTGCCCGGCGTGCGGCTGGCGCTTACCTGTGGGACGAGGAAGGCCGGAAATACCTGGATTTCGTCGGTGGCATCGGCGTGCTGAACGTCGGCCACAATCATCCGGCTGTAGTTGCCGCGGTCCAGCAGCAACTGGAGTCGTTTTCGCACGTGTGTTTCCAGGTGGCCGGCTACGAGCCGTACGTTCGTCTCGCAGCGCGCCTGTCCGAGCTTGTTGCTCCGGGCCAGGGCTACAAGGCTGCGTTCTTCACGACGGGTGCCGAAGCTGTCGAGAACGCTATCAAGATCGCTCGCGGGTACACGAACCGACCCGGCGTCATTGCGTTCCGTGGAGGCTTCCACGGCCGAACGCTGATGGGTATGACGCTGACCGGTATGAGCGCACCGTACAAGCAGAATTTCGGCCCGTTTGCGCCGGATGTTTACCACGCACCGTATCCCAACGCGTATCACGGTGTGTCGTCGGACGACGCGCTGGCCGCACTCGAGCAGATCTTCGCAACGCAAATTGCAGCGGATCGCGTCGCTGCAATCATTCTCGAGCCTGTGCAGGGTGATGGCGGCTTCCTCGCAGCGCCGCCCGAGTTCATGCAGGCACTGCGTGCGCTGACGCAAAAGCACGGAATCGTGCTGATTGCGGACGAGATTCAAACCGGCTTCGGTCGTACGGGCCAGATGTTCGGCTTCCAGCATTCCGGCATCCAGCCGGACCTCGTTACGGTTGCAAAGAGCCTTGCGGGCGGTCTGCCGATCTCGGGGGTCGTCGGCCGTGCAGAAATCGTCGATGCTCCGTCGCCCGGTGGCCTCGGTGGCACGTATGGTGGCAATCCGCTTGGTTGTGCAGCTGCGAATGCAGTACTGGACGTGTTCGAGCGTGAAAACTTGCTGGAGCGCAGCCGGGAGATCGGCGCACAACTGCGTGAAGGACTTCTGGAATTCTCCGAGGTTCACGAAGAAATGGGCGAGGTGCGTCAAACCGGCGCGATGGTGGCGGTCGAGTTCGTGACCGACCGTCGGACGAAGGCACCGGAAGCCGCTCTCACGCAGCGTGTTCTCGATGCGGCGCGCGAGGAAGGCCTGCTGATCATCAAGTGCGGCGTCGAGCGCAACGTGGTTCGCTTCCTTGCGCCTCTCACGACATCGACTCAAGATGTGGCTGACGCGCTGGCTATGTTCGGGCGTGCTGTCGCTGCAGCGAAGCGTTCTGCCTGAACCATGCGTGAAATGCACACCCGTGGGGTGATCCCCAGATGGCAGGCACGTCTCGCGGGTGTGCTGGACCAGGATTCCGCGACTTTTCAGGTCACGAACCCCGCCAATGGGCATGTCATCGCGCAAGTATCGGCATGTCGACGACAGCACGTACTCCTCGCGCTAGAGGCGGCGCGCAGTGTCGAAAATGCCTTGCGTGATGTCGACTCGAAAACGAAGACCGCGTTGCTCAGAACCTGGGCCGCAAAGTTGAGTCACGAGGCTGATCGCGTCGCGACCACCGTGACGCTCGAGACCGGTAAGCCAATCAGTGAAGCTCGACGCGAAGTTCGCGCGGCGATTAGCGTGATCGAAAGTTACGCGGCGGCGAGCAGCCAGTCGAAGGTATCGGCAGTCATCGAGCATCGCGACGAATGGCAACTGAAGCGGCAGTTGCGAGCTATCGGCCCGGTCGTTGCAATTACCAACTGGTGTCAGCCGGTGCTGACCGTCGTGCGAAGAGTCGTGCCGGCGCTCGTTGCCGGGTGTCCCGTGATTCTGAAGCCGTCGTCACGTACGCCGCTGAGCGCATTGACGATTGCGAGCTTGTGGAGCGATGCGGGTGGTCCTGACGGAAGCCTGCAGGTGTTGACGACAGACGATCCGTTAGCGGCCACCGACGTGTGTCTGGCTGATACGCGCGTTGCGATGGTCTCGTTTACCGGTAGCCGGGATGTCGGTCTGCATCTGGCGCGTATGTGTGCGGATGTCCGTCGAGACACATCTCTGGAAGTAGACGGGCAGATGCCATTCATCGTGTTGGCCGATGCGGACGTTGAGCGTGCTGCCGACGCGCTCATCGAAGTCACGTTCATGCGCAATTCTGGCCAGGACTGTACGAGCGCGAACCGCATTTACGTCGACGAACGCATCGCGAGGCAGTTCGTGAGTGCCATCGCGGCACGTGCGTCCGAACTGCAATGCGGGGATCCGTTGGACGAGCGGACCAAGATTGGCCCTCTGATCGATAGCCTGACGCTTACGATTATCGAGGAGCAGATCGAGGACTCCGTGGCGGACGGCGCAATTGTCGTTGCTGGCGGTAAGCGTCTGGGCGGCCTCTATTTTGCTCCCACCGTCCTCGATCGCGTGCGGCCAGGCATGCGGGCAGTCGAAGACGCACATGCCGGGCCTCTTCTACCCGTGTTGAGATTTACGGAATCTGACGAGTTGCTCGAAATGACCTCATCCAACCGAAGGGGGCAATCCGCATGGATTTGGACCGACGATGACGGTGCTGCACACCGCTTGGCGTGCAGACTGGGATATCAGCACGTCTGGATCAACGATGCGGGAGAGACATACCCGGACAGACCGGCGACCAGCGTTGCTTGGGGCGATATGGGAGATGCGGCGCGCTATGTGAGGTCGGTAACGATTGCTTCGAGCGCTTGTGTAACTGAAACGAAGCGAGAAAAATGATGAGTGAAATTTCTGCATATGATGCGTTCAACCAGGTCGACATGCGTGTCGGCAAGGTCGTTCGGGTCGAAATCAATGAAGAGGCGAAGAAGCCGGCGTACAAGATCTGGATCGATCTCGGTGAACTGGGCGAGCGTACGACGAGTGCTCAGTACACGGCGCTGTATCAGCCGGAGCAACTCGTCGGGAAATCGGTCGTCTGTGCGGTCAATCTCGGTACGCGTCGAATCGCCGGCTTTAAATCGGAAGTACTGATGCTCGGCGTTGAGCAGACTGAGGGCGCAGTCATTTATCTGACGACCGAGCGGGATGTTGCACCGGGCACGAAGGTGTTCTGACGTCACGTTTCGTGTGGAGATTCGCCGTGTCGCGCGTGCCGCGCCGTGCCGTGCCTAATACGAGACTGGGAGCCAACATGACGGATTCCTCCAGTACCCACATCGAGGTGGGTGAGGAGATGGTGGCAGGCTTTGGCCGAAAAGGGCTCGGGCAACTGCAACCGTCAACGACACGGGACCGCGGCGACGGGCCGTTTGCACGGCTCGTCTTACGTGGTGCAACCGTCATTGACGGAACCGGCGCACCCCCGTGGGGACCCGCTGACATTGTTATCGAAGGCGATCGGATTGCAGCAATTGTCGCCGTAGGTGTGCCGGGTCTGCCGATCAACGACGCGCGACGACCTGCAGCCTGCGAGTCGGAGATCGACTGTACCGGCAAATTCATCACGCCAGGTTTTGTCGACAGCCACGCGCACATCGGAACTCCGTTTCACGCGGAGAACGGTCAGATGATGCCGGCCGACTACATCTACAAGTTGTGGTTGGCACACGGCGTCACCTCCGTACGCGAAGCGGGCTGCATGAACGGGCTTGCGTGGACGCGCGAGCAAAGAGACGCGGCAGAGGCGCATCGAATTGCCGCTCCGCGCTTGCATCCGTACGTCTATTTCCCGGCTGTCAACGACTATCTGAAGACCATCTATCGCCCGGACGAGGGGCGGGATTGGCTGCGAAAAGTACGGGACAAGGGGGCTGAGGGGGTGAAGTTTTTCGGAGCACCGCCTGCGATCATGCAGGCCGCGCTCGACGAATGCGTGAAGCTCGGGCTGCGAACCTGCTGCCACCATGCGCAACTGTCGGTGGGGCGGATGAATGCCCTGAGAACGGCTAGATGGGGGTTGACCAGCACCGAGCATTCATACGGTCTTCCCGAGGCGTTATTCGATGGCCGAACACTGCAAGGTTTCGGTGACGAGTACAACTACAACGACGAATATCTCCGATTCGCAACCGCAGGTCAGACGTTCCTGCAAGCCGCTCGTCCCGGCAGCCAGAAATGGAACGAAGTTCTCGCGGCATTTCTGGAGGTTGGTCATACGTTCGTGCCGACGATGAACGTCTATGACACCAATCGGGACCTCATGCGTGCGCGACGAGCTGAATGGCACGATGCATACACGGATAGCACGACGTGGAAGTATTTCCAACCGCAGCGCGGCGGGCACGGGGCGTACTTCTATCGATGGTCGGTCAAGAACGAGATTGAATGGCGCGAGAGCTTCCGTATCTGGATGGCGTTCCTGAACGATTACAAGAACCTCGGTGGTCGTGTATGCGTCGGTAGCGATTCGGGCTTCATGTTCCAGATCTACGGATTCGGCTTCGTTCGTGAACTCGAGTTGCTGCAGGAGGCGGGATTTTCACCCCTGGAAGTGCTGCGTTCCGCAACCTTGCACGGTGCGGAACTGCTCGGCATCGATGATGACACTGGCACGCTGGAGGTCGGACGGCGTGCGGACTTGCTTGTGCATGACCAGAACCCGCTGTCGGACTTCAAACTGCTATACGGGACCGGTGCACTGAGGCTGAACGATGAACGTCGCGAGCTGGAGCAACAGCGAGCGCTGCGGTACACGATCAAGGGTGGCATGGTGTTCGATGTTGCCGAACTGCTCTCGGATGTCCGAGCGATGGTTTCCGAAACCTGGCCGTCCGGCGAGGGGCCATTCACAGCCCAGGAAGAGTGAATGCGATGAGTGCGCCGACTCAATTGGTGATTCTGGCCGGCATGCTTGGTAGTGGCAAGACGTCGCTGATCGAGGCTCTGCTTGCTAGCGAAACTGTCGACGTCGCAACGGCGGTGATCGTCAACGAAGTCGGCGCGGTTAACATCGACGGAGCGATACTGTCGCAATCGGCACGTGGCGCAACGCTGGCGACACTGAGTAACGGGTGTGTTTGTTGCTCTTTGAGCAACGACCTCGTAACGACGATCGACGATTTGGTCTCTACTCGAAAGCTGGCGTCGCTTCCGCCATTTGAACGCATAGTGCTTGAATGCAGCGGCTTGTCGAAACCCGGACAAGTCGTTCTCGCCCTCAGTCAACTGGCGGCGTTGAGCCTACGCGTCCATATCGTCGCGACCTACGATTGCACACGTCCACCTGCTGAGTCCGATGATGCCAACGACGCAATCGCACAGATTGGCGCAGCACACACTATCGTACTGACCAAGACGGACTTGGTTGATCACCACCTTCGGTTACTTGCCGCGGATACGGCAAGAGTCCTGAATCCTCTTGCCCGAATCGTCAACGAGCTTTCTTTCTCGGCCCGTGCGAACGAGTCGTTCCGGCATCTGGACGATCTGACGGGGACCGAGCCACTTCTCATAGACGAGAGTGCGCCAAGACCGCGTGCGCTTCTGCATCCTCGTGTTCGGGTATATCGCGCCCGGATCGCGTCATGGCCAGACTGGCATGATGTGCTTGACTGGCTCGAGAACGTCGCAGGAACAATGGGGAATCGGCTATTGAGAATGAAGGCTATCGTCCCCGGAGGCACGCCGTCACATCAGGTTCTGTTGCAGAGCGTCGGCACGACCTTCGCGGCGCCACGCCAACTTTCTTCGACAGATGCATTCGAGAATGCGGTGGTCTTCATCGCTCGCGACTTCGCGCTAGATGAGGCCGAGGAAATAGAGTCAGCCTTTCCGGTTGAGTGGAGCGTGCTGCAGCGTTAGCTTGCTCCCGGATATTCCAGCGACGAACCTTTCTCGATGTGAAAGCGTGGCCGCTGGAAGATGCGACCACGGTCTTCCGGTTATAACGTTATGCTGAGGCGGTGTGTACACGCGCTCGAGCGTGAACGACGAGACGGATCATCACGACAACCGCTACGACAATCTCCGACGCTGCCTACTCGGTGGTTACTCTTTGTGCCGTTGCCGCGGGTCGTGATTTGGCCCGGCCGGTCATAGCAATGGAAATGGTGACTAGCGCAGCCCCCGTCCACGTTAGCGCGGTGACCGGCTGTCCCTGTTGGGCGCACAGGACAATGGTCGATAGAACGGGAGTCAAGTAGCTGAGCATCGCGACTTTGCCGGGATCGCAACGCTTCATCCCGTAGTCCCACAGATAGAACGCGGTGCCCATCGGCCCGATGCCCAAGTAAGCCAGTGAAGCCGTCTGTTGCAGTGAAAGACTCGGCCATTGACCCCGTACAGAGAAAAGGGCAAGGCTGGCGAGACCGGCAACAAGGCAGAACAAGCCGACGGAATGGCTCGAAACCGATTCGTATCGGGGGCCGAGCAGTGAATAGCCAGCCCAGGCAAAGGCAGATAGCAGGGCCAGCGCATATGCAATGGTTAGCGGTGCGAGTCCCAATGCTGAAGTTGAGCTAGCGGGGTGATGCACGCTGGCGAGGCAAGCAAGTGCAGCTCCGCCAAATCCGATAAGTATCCCTAGAAGGTGTCGCATTGGCGACGTGTTCGCCCGTCGTGTTGCTGGGGTGAACAGAACGATGAGCAGTGGCCAGAGATAGTGAATCAGACTCACGCCGACCGGCTCACCGATCTGCAGGGCGTAGAAATAGAGTGCGTGGTAACCAAACATCGAAGCCGTCCCAAGCAGCGCCAAGCTGAATGGCATCCGCCATTGTCGGGCCCACGGCAGACCAATGAGGCCACCAATCGTCAGCGCGATTCCATTTACGAGCAGCGTCGGGATGTCGTGAAGCGATGCGACGCTCGCGGCCAAGGTACTCCACATCAGTATGGTGATCACGACACCGAAGAGAGCCATATGTTTCTCCAGAAATCCACACACTCTGGCACATGGCTTGAGCGAATTCTTCCGAGTTGCAGTAGGAGAAGCCGATGAAAATATCGTAGGAAATGTCGGTCGTCAGATGTGACGTTTGTCCGTGTAATAAACATCTGGTGACCAGCACTGCCCGGCAGCGCGGATGACAAGGGCAGTGATGCATCAATACGAGCCGGGGGCTACGAGCTTTCGCGTTGCCGCTGCTGACAGTACCGACATTGCCGCATTTCCGATTTTTCGTCTTCAGTGAATGTTCGCCGGGATTGATCGATGTGACGGCACTCGTGGTGCAGCCACTCGCCGAATCGCTGATAGGTCTTCATGTTGCTGCGCCAGTTAGGCGCGCAGAGGTAGTACCCAAGTGGGCTCTCAAAGCGCTGACCGAACGGCTCGATCAACTGCCCGCTCGCCAATGCCTCGCTCACGAGGCACGAGGGAACCAGCGCGACACCGAACCCTGAAATGGCTGCCTGGATGATCAGGGTGAAGAGATTGAAACCAGGGCCGATACGGGCGCTCTTGTGCTCGTCCGTATAGGCAATAAACCAGTCTTCCCAAGCCGACGGGATCTCGTTGTGCTGCAGCAGCGTGCAGTTTTTCAGGTCGTTGACGTGTTGGATGGCATGCCGGTCTCGATACGCCGGAGAACAGACCACGCTCGTTTCCTTGCCGATCAGATACGTAGCCTCGGCAATCGACCAGTCACTGTAGCCGTATTGAATCGACGCGTCGTGGTCAGGCGCGGCCTCCATGTTGTCGATGGTGTAGCGCACGAAGTTGATCGTGATGTCAGGGTTGAGCGATCCGAACGCTTCAAGCCTGGAGAGCAGCCAGTTAGCCGCGAAAGTGGGCGCGACAGACAAATTCAACAAATGGGTATGCCTGGCGGTGGACATCACCTGTGTAGTGGCGCCTTCCAACGCCTGTAGAGCGGGCCGTACCTGCTTGAGGTAGTTCTCACCGATATGGGTGAGCGCCAGGCCGTTTCGGGATCGAATGAAAAGCGGATGTCCGAGGTAATCCTCGAGCTCAGCGATATGTCTGCTGATTGCACTCTGCGTCACGAACAGCTGCTTTGCTGCCATCGAAAACGACAGGTGCCGTGCCGAAACGATGAAGGAATTCAGCTCCGAGATTGTGGGGCAACGTCTGCGCATAGCGTGTATGAGTACTACTCATGGAGGTAGAACTATTTGGCGGAGATCTGACGGAGAAACTTGCAGACGCACGTTTTTGCCGTCGCTACTCTCTGGTGCGTTATGACAAAGACAAACGCGCTGCCCGCGCGTCAGGAGATATGCAACCAATCCTCATCCGAAATTCCAGGGTTCTCGATACGAGAAACCTTGAGCTGCATTCTACCCATGCCGTCCTGATTCGGGATGGCATCATCGAGAAAATTAGTGATGCAGATCTCCTCTTCGAAGGCGCGGTGGAAATCAACGCCAAGGGCATGACCCTGATGCCTGGACTGATCGACTGTCACGTGCATGTGATGGCTTCCTCTTTCAACTTGGGAGCGGTCGCTCGCATGCCTAACGCGCTGGCGTTGCTTCGATCACTGCCGATCATGAAGGGTATGCTGGATCGCGGTTTTACCGCAGTGCGCGACGCCGGCGGTGCCGACTGGGCGCTCGCTGAGGCCGTGAAAACCAGACAGATCGTTGGGCCACGCCTCTTCTGCGCCGGAAAGGCGTTGTCCCAGACTGGCGGACATGGCGATTTTCGCGCCCGCAATGACATCCTCGAAGATCCCTGCGCGTGCGCGTACAAGATTGGCAACATTGCACGCGTGGTCGATGGCGTCGATGCATGCCGCCTGGCGGTCCGCGAGGAAATCCTGAAAGGCGCGTCGCAGATCAAGGTGATGGCCTCTGGTGGGGTAGCGTCGCCCAATGATCCGATCAACAACATGGGTTTTTCCGAGGCGGAGCTTCGCGCCATCGTGGAAGAGGCGGGTAACGCCAACACGTATGTCATGGCGCACGCTTATACACCCAAGGCCATTACACGAGCCGTCCAGTGTGGCGTGCGCACTATCGAGCACGGCAACTTGGTAGATGAGCCGACAGCCCAGTTGATGAAAGAGAAGGGCGTCTACATGGTGCCCACGCTCATCACGTACGAGGGATTGGCCAATGAAGGGCACAAGTACGGCTTGCCGCTGGAGTCAACGCGCAAGATTGCCGGGGTACGCACCAATGGCTTGGAAGCATTGAAGGTGCTGGATACGGCAGGCGTGAAGATGGGTTACGGCTCCGACCTGCTGGGCGAAACCCACTACATGCAGTCCGAAGAACTACTCCTGCGTGCCAAGGTCCTGGGCAACGCCAAGACGATTCAGCAGGCGACCTTGATTGGCGCCGAGATTCTGAATCACACGGGCCTGCTGGGTGAGGTCGCGGAGCGGGCTTATGCCGATCTACTGCTGATCGACGGCAACCCGCTCGATGACATCGCATTGCTGACCCAGCATGACACCGCCATCAAGCTCGTCATGCAGGACGGCGTAATCCACAAGAACTGCCTCTGATCGGCATCCTCCCTTCGTCCTTGAGAACAATCTATGTCTTATACCGTATCGGAACGCCTGGAGCGTTTGCCGTTCAGCCGCTTTCATCTGAAGCTTCTTATTATCGGCGGCTTGGGGTTGGCCTTTGAAGCGCTGGACGCAGGCATCATCGCGTTCATCTTGCCATCCCTGCGCGCCAAATGGGATCTCACGGGCGGCCAGACTGGCTGGATCGCCAGCAGTACCTATGTCGGCTTCCTGGTGGGGGCGTTATTGTCGGGGTTGCTCGGTGACCGCTTCGGCCGCAAAGGGGTGATGATGTGGTCGCTGGTGTTGTTTTGCGTTGGCACCTTCGCTAACGCGTTCGCGACAAATTTCCACGAGTTCTACATCCTGCGCATGATCGCCGGTATAGGAATGGGGGCCGAGGGTGCGATTATCGCACCGTATCTGGCGGAGTTCGTCAGCAGCCGCTACCGCGGCCGCTTCACGGGTGCCCTGGCTGGGTTCTTCTCGTTCGGCTTCGTCCTCTCCGCAATTCTGGGCTATCTCGTCGTGCCGACAGGTCCCAACGGCTGGCGTTATCTGATGATCATTGCGGCGCTACCGGTGGTGTTCTTGCTGTGGATGCGGCGTGCACTGTTCGAGTCCCCGCGCTGGCTTGAAGAGATGGGCCGCCATGGCGAGGCAGCGCGCGTGTGCGATGCAATCGAAACTCAAGTGACGCGCGCCACGGGCCAGCCCTTGCCGGTACCCCAAAAGAACCCCCACCGCACAGCGCCGTCGGGTGCTGCCGGGCATGCCAATTTCTTTGGCCGGCTGGCTGTGCTGTTCAAGCCGCAGTACCTCACCACCACGATTGTGGTCTGGGCGCTTTGGATCGCCGTCATCTTTTGCTACTACGCATTCCTGGTTTGGATCCCGAGTCTTCTGGTAGCCAAAGGGTTCACCGTTACCAGGAGCTTTTCGTTCACCATCTTGATCTATCTGGCACAGATCCCCGGCTATTACTCCGCAGCCTATCTGAACGACAAGATCGGTCGCAAATACACCATCCTGGTCTACATGCTTGTCGCTTGTCTGGCGGCGCTGGGCCTGCCATTCGCAGCCGGCGATACAGAGATTGTCCTCTATAGCATGCTGCTGTCTTTTGGCATGAACGGTGTGATCGCCGGCCAGTACACCTACACGGCAGAGATTTACCCTACATCTATCCGTGCTACTGGGATGGGCACTGCTTCGGCGTTGGCCCGTATCGGTTCGATTGCTTCGCCTACGATCGTCGGCGCTGCCTATCCGGTGCTGGGCTTTGGGGGGGTGTTCGCGTTGATCACGGGGGTGCTCTTCGTCGGCGGATTGGGCATTCTGTTCTTCGGCAAAAGCACGCAAGGCCTCACCCTGGAGGGCATCAACGAATGAAGCACGGGTATACATTGGATCATCTCGGACGAGCCGCGCATGCGGTGGGTCTTGCCGAAGACGTTGAGGCGCAGTGGACCGTGATTTCACGTCTGGCCGAATCCGTCTTCGGCTACAGCCTGCTGACCGGGTTGGTTTACTTTCCGGAGCAGCGCCTGATGCGCCGCATCTTCTCGACGGACGAAACGGTGAGCCCGCTAGGCGGATTCAAGGCCACGGGAAAGGGACCCTGGTCGGCACGAGTGTTGGACCAAGGGCTGCCGTACGTCGGCAACAATGAGGCCGATATTCGCTCCGTGTTTTCCGAAGCGGAACTGCTGATCAAGCGCGGCCTGCATTCCGTGCTCAATCTTCCCATTTTTGCCACGGGCCGAGTGATTGGCTCGCTAAATTTTCTGCATCACCGGGATGCCTACGCTCACGTCGACGAGCGAGTAATGCACCTCGTGTCAGGAATTTGCGTACCGACGTTCCTTCTGGCAAGAGATGGGCAGCAAGAGGCGGCTGCGTCTGTGGACAGTTCAAAGCTCGATAGCGTTTAAACCATAGATGGCGCGAGACGCCAAGGAAGGCGGTCGTTACATCGATTTCGAAGTGAGGAAATCGATCCAATATTTCGTATAACTAAGTCTATCGGGCCAATAAATCGCTTCGCTTCATCGGCGTCCACTTGGGCACGATCGAGGCGACGCCAACGAGAATCCACATCATAGGTTAGGAGCATCAATGAAAAAGGCATGTCTTGCAGCGGTGTTCGTGTCGGCTGCAGCAGGGGCCCATGCGCAGAGCGTGGTTACGCTGTATGGGACGGTGGACGACGGCGTGACCTACACCAACAATCAGGGTGGGCATAGCAATATTCAGGCGTCGAATGGTGCTCTTGGAAGCAGCAAATTTGGCTTCCTGATAAAAGAAGATCTCGGCGGAGGCTATAGTGCGCTTGCACGCCTGGAGAATGGCTTCGACATCAACAAAGGAACGCTGAACAACGGTGGCCGCCTGTTTGGCCGACAGGCATACGTGGGGGTAGGTTCACCATTCGGCACAATGACGATGGGACGTCAGTATGACTTGGTCCTCGATTCATTGATCGGCTTGTCAGCGTCGAGTCGCTTTGGCGGCATCCTTGCGGCGCATGCCGCGGATGTCGATAACGTATGGGGTGATTATTCGCTGAGCAATTCGGTGAAGTATGTCTCGCCGAACTTTGCAGGCTTCAAAGTTTCTGCTTTGTTCAGTTTCGGGGGCGTCGCCGGTGATTTCTCCAACGGGAAGAAGGAGTCCGTCAGTCTGAGTTACTCTGACGACGCGCTCAGTGCAGCGGCTGTCTTCTCTCGAATAGACAATCCGGTCACCTCTATCTATGACGCATCCGCGGCTCCGGTCGCGGGAGGTGTCTTTGCCAATCCAATCACCAATCCGATATTCAGCGGATACACGTCAGCGCGTGCTTTGCAGGTCGCCGGTGCCGGCGTCAACTATCGAATGGGGCGAGCACTGGTCGGGTTCACATATACGAATACTCGGTTTGAAGACGTGGTGCGTACCTCTTCGACGCCATTCTCCGGAACCGCGACGTTCAACAATTTCGAAGCCCTCGCTACCTACAATCTAACGCCCGCCTTCATGCTGGGAGCGTCCTACGACTATACCAAGGCCGAATCTGCGAAGTACCTGCAGCTCAACGTGGGTGCCTTGTACAACCTTTCCAAGCGAACGCTGCTCTACGCGACGACTTCGTGGGAGCGCGCGACGGGTATAGATTCGACTGGGAAAGCCGCGGTCGCTGCGTTGACATTCCTGACGCCTTCTTCGACGAGCAACCAAGTGGCTGTTCGCGCAGGTATTCGGCATAACTTCTGATAGAAGGGCGATGCCACCGACCGTCCCGTTGCTTCGCGGGGCGGCCGAAGCAGGGGCTCGCGATTTTCGTGCACTTCTTGGTTTGCTAACTTCGAGCCTGAACGGCGTGGATTGTGCCGATCCATATTAGTTGAGATACACGGGTGATCTGCCAACTTTTTGCAAACGCCTTGGTGACCTTTTTGTGAGGGGCGAGCACATGCTCGCCCCTCGGTTTCCAACCAACCGGCGGGAATCGGGCCAACAGGCAAAGTGTACGGTTTAAGCTCAGTTAGGTCCATCAACAACTCCGGAAAATGACCATCGCACTTGATGTGCAAACTGGCTTGTCCAGTATTTACTAGCGAGCAATCGAAATCTAGGGAAACACTGATTTATCCGGCTCGGTGGTCATCGGCGACGTATCCGAGGCCGTTGTAGAAGATAGTTCACGGAACGGACGCACGACGATGAAACGGCAACACGCAGACGGCTCGTCGAATTAGGCGTGTCCTACCGCGACTTGTCCGGCCAAATTCGGTGCGAACGCGCACTGGATCTATTACACCGCACGAATATGAGCGTGGCCGCAGTAGCGCAAGCTGTGGGCTTTGCCGACGCGGGCAGTTTCAGGCGTGCATTCAAGCGCTGGACGGGGCATGTTCCCCGCTCGGCGGTTTGATCTACCTATACGGGTATTGACAATCCGCTTCAATGTACCATTGTGGAGGAGGCAGGCCTCCAGTGGTTCACTATGCGAGTACTCGACGCGTTCGAGATCTAAGTGCGGTCGAAATTGACTATGGTGTCGCAAAATGGCGATATCGCTAAAGCCGTCAACTATGCACTGAATCGCTGCTCAGTGGCTGCCTTCGCCGCGGGTTCAATGGCCGCCGGATTGGGTTAGCCTCAACAACTCGCAGTAGTAATCAAAAATCTTTGGCCGATTATTGTCGAAATCAACAAGTGCCGCGACGCGAGATCAATAAGAGATGGTGGCACGTCCATCAGTCGACCTCGTTATATTTCATATTTTAAGAAAAGAGAGGTGAATTGGATTATGCTGATGATGGTGGAGTAAATCATTGCTGGTCGGGGAAATTCAGTCGATAGAATAGGTAGACGGTTTCGGGTCGAGGCGATGATGATAGAGGCGTGTGATTGCCATATCTAATATCGTGCACCGTGCCCTACGAAATTCACCGTCCATAGGGCATCACGATACTATCGTTAGTTCAGTTGTCATTGGCACGAATCATGTTTCGATCAGAAATCGATTGCGATTCTTCGCATCCTTAATCCACGCCGGCGCGCGACCACGGCCGGACCAAGTTGCGCCGGTCTTCGGATCGCGATACTTCGCTTCCACGGGCGCTTTGCCCGACCGACCACGCTGTCTGCCAAAGATGTCCTTCTCAGTAAGGCCGTACTCGGCAACCTTGGCGCGAACGTCGTCGAGAACGGCCTGAAATTCTGTAAGGCGTGCTGCTTCCGCTTTCTCTGCCAGTGCTTCTGCCTGTGCCTTCAGTTCCTTATATGTTGCCATATGTCCCTCTTGCGGTTATGTTCCTAGAAGAATAGCGGTTTTGCGTGAAAAAAAGATGTGAATCCGCGTGTGGTTTTGCAAAGGCATGGATATGTCGTGGCTTGACTGAGCGAGGGGATTGTCGGTAATTTAGTGTGGAGTATCAAAAAACAACGGACCGAAGGGCGCGCCACTTTGGTCCGCCGGATTCGACGTACTACGACGGCTGCTTTCCAAGTCGGCAGCTATCGACCCATTCCCATGCCATGTCGTACCGGATGATTGCATCGGGACCATTTTTCGCTACGAAATTCTTCTGCCATTTTTGCGTACAGGCATTGTCTTCGGTCGGCCACGCGTTTCGATCTTCGGTAGGGGCCGATGAAGAGGGGGACGTGAATGCTGCTGCATTGTCGCCGATAGGTGGGAAGCGTTGCTCGCATTGTGTTGACCATTTTGCTTCCTGTTTGCCGTCGACGTCCATGGGATCCGGCGGCGTGGCGTTACGAAGCTCCCGGATGCAAGCTTTTACCAGTTTGCTGCGTTCGAGAGTTGCCTGCGTTTGTGCCGTGGCCTGAGCTTCTTCTGGTGTAGGTACTCGCATGCCGGATTCCCAAATGTTGTGGCTGACGGGTTCGCCCGTGTTGGGATCGAAACGATCTTCGGCACCGTCGAGCTTGTCGTTGGCAAATGATGCGCGGTAGATGACGCGCTTGCCATCAGGTGCATAGCGGATCATTTCCCCGTTGGCCGCACCGTTTTCATAGTGTGCTTCCAGAAGCGTGTTTCCGGTCTTGCCGTCGTACGTCTTGACCGTGCCGTCGAGCCATCCGTGCTTCCAAGGAAATTCCCCGATGAGCTGTTTGGTTTGTGCGTAATAGACCTTCTCTGTCCCGTCCGGCTTGCCGTTGCTGAAATTGACGTCGAGGACGGTACGATCACCCGTGTTATCGAAGATCTGCATTGAGCCGGTTAGTGCAGCGCTGCCGAACGACATTTTCATGCGAACGGTATCGGATTGCGGAGCCTTGCAGGTGACATCGCCATCGAGTATGCCATCGGTAACCTTTGTATCGCAGAGGAATTGACGGATGGCCATCGAACTGATGCCGTCGCGATAGGCTTCGGGCACGACCAATGCGCTGTTTTGCATCATTAGTTGATAGCCTGTCTGGTTATTGAGAATGTCGGAGACGGGTACATTTGTGACCTTTCCTGAGAAAGGCGTGTTCGCGTCGCCGGCGTAGACCTTGCCGTTGACGATTTGAACGTTGCGGTATTCGAGTACATCACCCTTGCAGCCGGCCAGCAGCGTGATGGCGATAGCCGAAACGATGTGCATAGCTTGATGTGATTTCAAGTGGAAGATTTTCATGGGTAAAGTGTGATAGCAGTCACGCGCGTCTGTACGAGTGAAGTGACGGGCGGCAGCGGGGAACAAAAAAAACCGACCGGCGAACCGGTCGGCAGAAATAGTTCTGGCTATCCGAGGCGGCACATGCCAGAACCCAGGCCAAAACGGTGAGACGTCAAGATCGGTTATCGAGAGGTGATCACCGCGTTGAGCGCTGTCATGAGCGAAACGGGCAGACCGCTCGCGAATTGAAGTGATGTTTCGGTGTATGTCGACGGGTACAGCCAGCCCACCTGCAAACGGCTGGCGCGCAGCGCGATGATCAGCTTGGCGCCCCGAACGAGCGGTTGCAGGCGACCGTTGTTAGCAGCCAGTGCCGAGAGGTCGGTCGACGTGAAGTCGAACACCAACACGTTCGAATTGTTGGCGTAGACCGACCAGGTGCTCGGTTTGCCATCGACCGTTGCATGATGATCGGCAGACAACTGAATGGAACCCAATCCGACATTCAGCGCGGCAAGCTCCACGCCGATCGCTTGCTGAATCGATGTGTACGTCGTGTTCGAACTACCGGCCGTCATGACGATCGTGCTGCCGTCCATGTAGGCGGGAACCCCGCCGCAGACCAAACCGTTCTGTACAACTGCGTTGTCGCACATCGGTACGGATACCGGCAGTACGATGCGGTCGGCCGAATAGGTCTGGATGCCGAGGTACGCAGTCGTGCCACTCGGGAACGTGGTGCTGGTCAATTGCGATGCGTGAGCGAAGTCATAGAAGCCCGATACGGCAGGAGCGGCAAGCGACAAGGGTTGCCTCGACAGGTCGACGGCGCGGACCTCATACGTGAAGCTGATGCCGGATGCCGGGTCGGTGCCCGACAAGATCGTGCCGATGCTCGAAAGCGGCAGCGGCGCGAGCCGTTGGGTTTCCGAGATGAGGTTCGACCACGTTCCGTCTGCCTTTAGCACGTACTCGCCGGCAAGCCCATCGTATTTGCCACTGTTGTACACACCGAGACCAACATTGGTCCACGTGTCGGTTCCCGCCGGCAGGTTTTCCTGTTGATCGGTTTGCAGCGCCCCGTTGACGATTTGACGAACGTCGCGGACCAACGCCTGATTGGACGGGCTCGACGTCGGGTTGTATCCGCCGAAGAACGAGATCAGGTAATCCACGAAGCTGTAGGTGGGATTGGCGAGGGTCTGCGAGGCGTCCGCGATCTGATAGACCGGTTTTGCCGCTTGGGTGGCGAGATCGTCCTGAGTGATCGCCGTCACGCTGCCCTTGGCGACCATGGCGTTCAGGGCATTGCGGACGGTTGTGGTGTCCACGGCGCCGTGCGTTGCGAACGTGCCCAGCTTGTCGACGATCTGTACCGCGAGCGCTTGGGTCGTCGCGTCGTTGTTCGCGAAGTAGTCGGCATTCGGATCAGCCTGCTTTCCAAGCAGGCTTCGCACGGCAGCGACGGCTTGCGAGCGGCTCAATCCGGTCTGCATCTGGGCGCCGACCAGCGTCGTGAGCGGACTGACGACCTGTGATGTAGTGGGTTGGATGACCTGCGACAACGTGAAGCTGGCCGGGAACTGGAATCCCGCCGGGCGAGACTGATCCTTGGTCGTCGGCGTGACCTGGACCAGGAGCGTCGTTCCGGTTGCGTCGCCGCTATATGGAATCGAGAACTGGCCGGTCCCGTCCGTGACCGCCATCGGCTCTCCTGAATCACAAACCCCGTTGTTGTTCAGGTCCAGGCAGACAGTAGCGCCGATCAGGTACCCGTCGATGGCTTTGCCGGTGACCGCTGGTGCTGGCGATGTCGGAGTCCCTCCACCGCCCGTTGATGGCTGACTGGGGCCGGAATCGCTGCCCCCGCCGCAGGCAGCAAGGGCGGTCGCGATGGACAGACCCAGGATGTGTTTGCCGAGCCCCGTATGTTGTTTGGCTTTCATTGTTCCACCTTTGATTTTTGGTCATCCGAGGCCTGATTTCGTCCTACCCGTGGATGACGTCGTAGTTATTGCGGCACTTTCAGGAACGAAAGTTGCCGTCCAGATGGCCTCCGCGTGGTTGATGGCTGACGGCTTCAACCGAAATCAATCCAGCGAAGACGCAGAATACTACCAAATCGGTAGTATTTGATGGCGGCTAAACCGAGACGATTTTTGCTTTCCATGATTCGAAGGTAAAAATGTCCGTACTTGCCCAGCGGCTGAAAGAGGCCCGGCAGCGTGCCGGGATGTCTCAAGAGAAACTCGGGATCGAAGCAGGGCTCGACCCGATGTCCGCGAGCACGAGGATGAATCGCTACGAGTTGGGTAAGCGCGTACCGGATCCAGATTTGGTCGTTCGATTGGCCGCTGTTTTGCATACGCCGGCGACGTACTTCTACGCCGCCGACGATACGGAGGCCGACTTGCTGCTCAAATTTCACCGATTGAGCAAAAGTCAAAGAGGCTCAGTGATTGCGTTCGTTGATGAGCTCCTTCGATAGTGCTTCGTTTGGGGGAAGCATCAGTAGTCTCCCGGCAGCAGAAGCGTCGTCACGGACCGATCCCATTCAGTGATGAGCCAAATGGTTTGTCCGTCAGCAAGGACATAGCTGGACAGGATCCGTGATCCAGCTTCGACCGCCAGTTCGTTTTGCTCCCGGTCGGACTCGGACAAATCCCCCCAGTCACCGCATGCGTGTCGGATCAACAGATGGACGATCGAGACGTTCGCATTGGCAACGACGCTCAGCGCGGCAGGCGTGGCAAGGATTCGGCCGAGTTTGAAGCGCGGACCAGGCAGGTGGTTGGATGTCGAATTCATGGTGATCTCTAGTGAGTGGACGAGCAACGGCCTCCAGGCTTGGCTGGATGCGAGGACGTCCGAGGGAATTGAGAAAAGAGAGCCGGGCGAAAGCCCGGTTTATGCCGGCAGGTTGAGTTCGGCCAGTCGCCGGCGAAGTGCCAGAGCTTTGGCTTGCGAGCAGCCGAGGTGGAGACGGATGTCGGCAACAGTGGGGCGGACCAGACCGGCTGCGACGTCTCGCGCGAGTCGGGTCACCGCATCGTTAGTCTGTGCCATGGCCGACGATGGGATATCTAGATTGTCGTTTTTGCGACTAACGGTCTCGCATGTCGCCGCCATCGTGACTTCTGCCGTTACTGGCGGTGCTGTTGTAGTCGCGACTGCGGCCGTCAGGATTGGCATGGGAGTCGCGTCGCGGGCCGGTTCCTCGGTAGAAGAGCGTCCGAGCGCGATGACCCACAGCAAACACGCGACACTTTCCAGCACGGCGGCTAACGTCAATCCC
The DNA here is from genome assembly GCF_050768715.1 of Burkholderia sp. ZZQ-2. NCBI lineage: Bacteria > Pseudomonadati > Pseudomonadota > Betaproteobacteria > Burkholderiales > Burkholderiaceae > Burkholderia > Burkholderia sp. ZZQ-2. The sequence continues at coordinate 131,381 of NZ_LDVA01000348.1, forward strand.
GACAGCAGATCGATTCGCGCAGTAGTCGTGCCGAGTAATGCAGCGAGTCGCGACGTGACCGGGTCCGCGAGTAATGCGTCGCGCTGCCTGGCGACTCGATTGCGTTCGGCTTCGGTGCGTCGCACCTCGTCAGCTTCTGCGTTCAGCGCGTCAAGTTTCGCGACCAGCGTCACGTGACGTGCCTCTTGCATCCCGCAGTCACGACGACACCGTCGTGCGTCGATCGTCGCGAGCTGCTGCATGATCGCGGCTCGATCATCCATGACGACGGTCAGGCTACGGCGCGGCGCGGGCGGGAAAGCAACTGCAGTGGCCATCCGCCGGGCACCTGCATGCTGCTGGGCAAGCAGAAAGAAGGTGATGTGACCGTAGCAAGCGGTCGCCATGCATGCCAACCACAACAGACTGCCGATCGCTCGCACGGCAAGTGCCTTACCTTGGATGAGCGCCGGCAGCAGGTGCGCGCTTGTGACGAGCACCACGCCGATCGCGATCCAGATGAGCCGTTCCGGCCACGTGCCACCGCGTTGCCAACCAGCTAATACGGACAGGCTGAGCGCAGTAGCCGTGGCCGACATCGCCAGAGCAAAGATCCAGCGAGATGACCGCATCACGCCGCCTTGCCACCGAGCAGCACGGCCTTGCGCTCGAGCTTGTCGCGCAGCGTTGCGGATTGACCGGAACCATCACCGCTTCCGGTATCCGCATGACCCGTCGACTCGGGATAGAACTCCTCGGCGACGGCGGCGCGCTCGTCCGGGCTGTCTTCGAATGCGCCATTTGCGAAACCCTGCCGCGCCGCCGCGTCGAGTGCTGCCTGATCGAACCCTGCCGCTCGCCGACGAGCATCGAGTTCACGTGCTTGCATCAGAGCATCTTCGAGCGTACTGCCTGATCGCACCCCCAGATCGACGTAGTAGATCGCGGATCGATAGCTCTGCGTCGTTGACTTCCCGCGCAGTCGCAGTTCCAGCGACAGACTGGCGAGCAGGTTGCCGGATACGGCGCGGAAGTAGTGCAGTCGGGCGGCGAGGGTGCGAATCGAGTTGTACGAGGTGGTGCGGAAGATGAACGAACCCATCTCGTCGTCGTCGCCAACGATCACATTCAGCCGCGCGTAGGGCTTGCAACCGCCCTGGCGTGCGAACGCGCAGCCGTCCGGCGACGGGCAGGGCAGGCTTTCGATGCCGGCGTCACCCGCGCGACGACACGTTTCTCCGTCGCCGACGCACACCGGCCGCCCGGTGTCCCGGTCGAACAGGCTGTAGTCGGCGCGCAAGTTGAGATCCGGATCGTTGAAGAGCATGCGGACCGGAATCGCGCGGAGCTTGCCGGATGCTGCTTTGCGCAGCGTTTCATTGAGCGGATGCAGCATCCATTCGCCGCGCTGCTGCACCTGGGTGGTGAGTGTGAACTGGTCGTCCTTCTCCGGCAGGCGTTTGCCGTTCTTCTCGACAATTCGCCCGATGGAGATGCGCCCGACAACGGGCGGTGTGATAGCAAGACCTTTGAGCATGATGGCCTCTAAGCTGAATAGGTAAAGTGGAGGGATGCGATTTCGAGTTGCCGCACTGGCTACCGAGCGAAATGTGCTTCGAGCTTGTCGTGGATCTCGCGCGGGACGCCTTGCTAGGCTTGAACGCTGATCATCGGGTGAACGCCGAATTGCGCTTGCAACTGGTCGAGTGGCACCGTCGCAACCCACTCGGCATGCTTGCTGAGCGCGTCCATGACGAACGGCTGGGCAAGCGCGCCATATCGTGAAAAAGTCATGATGTCGGTGAGACATTCGAGATTTGTCATGGCCGGTCGGGTCAGGTGGAAATAAGGAAGCGCCGAGAACCGAGTTTCGAGATGGCGTATTGCTGTTCGAGCGAGGGGTGATCGGCCAGTAGCCGCTCCAGATCGATCGATGACGAATCCTTGCTGCGCTTGAACGAGACCGAACCGGTTTCGAACAGGGCGCGCGTGGCATCACCCATGGCTTCCTGGATTGCTTGCTTGAACTGCGCCTCGAGCTGCTGGCGCGTCTCGATCTCGGTCCGTACGGCGACCAGATCGGCAAACACGGAAGACAGGTGACGATCACCGCTGAAATCGATCGTTTCGCCGTTGCCGGGATACAGATGGCGTAGGGCGCGGTCGGCCGACTCCGATCCGTCGGCGGGCGGTGGCGTATCGCTCTCCACGAAACGCCAGAAACGGGCTTCGAGTTCGACCAGCCGCTTGATCAATGCCTCGTCCCGTTCGATCCGATGAACTTCCAGTGCCTGGCCGCACAACAGGACGGCGACGTGTGCAGCAGATTTGCCTGTTACTGCAAGCTGATGCTGAACCTGAATTTGTACGTACTCGGGCACGCCTTCCCGCCAGAGCCGGGCCCCGAACTCTCCCGCTGTCTTACATTCGAGAATCTGGACGTCGGGCACGCCAACGATCTCCCGGTCGAGGTTGGCGAGCATGAAAGGGATCGTCGG
>NZ_LDVA01000349.1:0-2478 GCF_050768715.1 Burkholderia sp. ZZQ-2
CGCGGCGCGCGCGGCGGCCGCATCGTCGCCCGAAACCCGTCCGCCGAAGCGTTCGACGTGACGCGGCGCAGATAGCAGGTCGATCATGCGGCTCGCGCTCGTTCTGATGGGAGGCGGCGCACGTGCCGCCTATCAGGTCGGCGTGCTCAAGGCGCTGGCCGAGATCGCGCGCGAGGCCGATCCGCAGCGGCATACGCTGCCGTTCGCGGTCGTGTGCGGCTCGTCGGCCGGCGCGATCAACGCAACGTCGATCGCGAGCCACGCGGACGACTTTTCCCATGGCGTGCGGCGCCTGCTCGAATTCTGGGAGCCGTTGCGTGCCGACTACGTGTATCGCACCGACTGGCTCGGCATCGCGGCCGCCGGTGCGCGCTGGCTCGCGACGATGACGTTCGGCTGGGCGGCCCGCCGCTCGCCGCGCGGGCTGCTCGACAACGCGCCGCTCGCGCACCTGCTGCAGCGCGAGCTGAGCTTCCACCGGATCGAGCAGATGCTCGAGGCGCGCCTGCTGCACGCGCTGTCGATCACGGCGCTCAGCTATTCGAGCGGCCGGCACCTCACGTTCTACCAGGCGGCCGAGCCGATCCAGGCGTGGCGGCGCGCGCAGCGCACCGCGCGGCTCGTCGACCTGTCGGCGTCGCACCTGCTCGCATCGTCGGCGATTCCGTTCGTGTTCCCGGCCGTGCCGCTCGTGCTCGACGGGCAGATCGAGTACTTCGGCGACGGGTCGATCCGGCAGATCGCGCCGCTGTCGCCGGCGATCCACTTCGGCGCGCACCGGATCGTCGTGGTCGGTGCGGCCGACCCGCGGCCCGAGATTCCGGCCGCGAACGGCACGGGGCTGGTACGCGGCTACCCGACGCTCGCGCAGATCGGCCAGCAGGTGCTCGCGAGCGTGTTCCTCGACTCGATCGGCTCGGACATCGAGCGCATCGAGCACATCAACCGGATGATCGAGCACCTGCCGCATCAGGTCGAGGTGGACAGCGGCTGGCGGCACGTCGACGTGCTCGCGATCGCGCCGTCCGAGCGTATCGAGCTGATCGCCGCGAAACACCTGAAGCAGATGCCGGCGACGATGCGCGGGCTGCTCGGCGCGATCGGCGGCAGCCAGCCGGCCGGCGCGTCGTTTGCAAGCTACCTGCTGTTCGAGGAGGCGTTCACGCGCGAACTGATCGAGCTCGGCTACCGCGACGGGCGCGCGCAGCGCGACACGCTGGCCGGCTGGATCGCGCTGGCGGACGGCGGCAGCGCGCCGGCTGCCGGCATGCCGCGGGACGACGGTCTCGCGACCGGCGAAATACGGGTCTGATGCGCCGGGATGGCGGCGGGGTTGCATTTTCGCGACGGCCGGCCGCGACCGATCGCCGCACCGAGATTGGCGGCGCGCGACCGGGCAGGCGTCTCGGAACCGTCATGCACGCGTGCTATCATGGCCGCCGCCGTATACACCATATCGAACAGCCCGCCGATCCGGCATCCGCACGGGGCCCTACGGGGAACCCGCCTGGGGCAGGGGACGGGCTCGTCAGCGAGCCGGCCAGCGCCGGCCCCCACTCAGGCAAGCGCGTAGCCGGTTCCGTTCGCACGGAGCGTGGCTGCGGCATGCCGCAACGGCGGCGCGGCCGCCCGGCTGCCGGACGAGCAATCGGCGTCCGGCCGGTCGGTTTCACGCGTAAAATTACAGTCTTGGCGGCAAAAAGCGCGCTTGGCGCGCCTTTGCGGCAACAGTCACGTTTAGAGAAGTCGCATTGCGCAGAACAGGGGTGGGACCATCATGAACACCATGCTTTATCCGGAACTTTACAGGTCGCTCGAAGCTGTCCGCTGGGACATGGAGAAGGACATTCCGTGGGACAAGTTCGACGCTTCGCTGCTCACCGACGAGCAGGCGAAGACGATCAAGATGAACGCGATCACCGAATGGTCGGCGCTGCCCGCGACGGAGATGTTCCTGCGCGACAACCAGCACGACAGCGACTTTTCCGCGTTCATGAGCGTGTGGTTCTTCGAGGAGCAGAAGCATTCGCTCGTGCTGATGGAATACCTGCGCCGCTTCCGGCCGGAGATGGTGCCGACCGAAGAAGAACTGCACGCGGTGCGCTTCGAATTCGACCCGGCGCCGCCGCTCGAGACGCTGATGCTGCACTTCTGCGGCGAGATCCGCCTGAACCACTGGTACCGCTGCGCGGCCGACTGGCATACCGAGCCGGTCATCAAGCAGATCTACGAAACGATTTCGCGCGATGAAGCGCGCCATGGCGGCGCCTACCTGCGCTACATGAAGAAGGCGCTGAACAACTGCGGCGACGTCGCGCGCGCGGCGTTCGCGAAGATCGGCGTGCTGATGGCGTCGGCGCGCCGCACCGAGAAGCCGCTGCACCCGACCAACCTGCACGTGAACCAGGCGCTGTTCCCGCGCGATACCGTGCAGTCGCGCCTGCCCGATCCGGAATGGCTCGAGCGCTGGCTCGACGA
>NZ_LDVA01000350.1:0-1958 GCF_050768715.1 Burkholderia sp. ZZQ-2
ACCGCGATGTACAGCTGCGGTGCGACGATCTTGCCGGTCTGGCCGACCTGGTAGTCGTTCGGCACGTAGCCGGCGTCGACTGCCGCGCGCGATGCGCCGAGTGCCGCCGACAGCTTGTCCGCCAGCGGCTCCAGCACCTTCGTGTAGTTCTCGCCGCTGCCCAGACCACGGCCGCCCGATACGATGATCTTCGCGCTGGTGAGCTCCGGACGGTCCAGCTTCGTCACTTCACGGCTGACGAACTGCGACTTGCCGGCGTCTGCCGCCGCCTCGATCTTCTCGACCGACGCGCTGCCGCCTTCCGCTGCAACCGGATCGAAACCGGTCGCACGCACCGTGATGACCTTGATCGGGTCGCTCGACTGCACCGTCGCGATCGCGTTGCCCGCGTAGATCGGGCGCTCGAACGTGTCGGCACTGTCAACCGCCGTGATGTCGGAGATCTGTGCGACGTCCAGCTTCGCGGCGATACGCGGCGCGATGTTCTTGCCGTAAGCGGTCGCCGGCGCGAGGATGTGCGAATAGTCCTTCGCAATGTTCAGCGCGGTCGCTTCGACGTTTTCCGCGAGACCTGCTTCGAGTTGCGGCGCGTCGGCCAGCAGCACCTTCAATACACCCGCGATCTTTGCTGCCGCGTCGGCCGCGCCTTGCGCATTGTGGCCTGCGACCAGCACGTGAATGTCACCGCCGATCTTCGCCGCCGCCGCCACCGTGTTCAGCGTCGCGGCCTTGATCGACGCGTTGTCGTGTTCTGCAATCACCAGAATCGTCATTTCTTTCCGCTCCCTCTTACAGCACCTTGGCTTCGGTCTTCAGCTTCTCGACCAGCGTCTTCACGTCCGGCACCTTCACGCCGGCTGCGCGCTTCGGCGGCTCGGCCACCTTCAGCGTCTTCAGACGCGGCGCGACGTCCACGCCGAGGTCTTCCGGCTTCACCGTTTCCAGCGGCTTCTTCTTCGCCTTCATGATGTTCGGCAGCGTCACGTAGCGCGGCTCGTTCAGGCGCAGGTCGGTCGTCACGACCGCCGGCAGCGTCAGCGACAGCGTTTCCGCGCCGCCGTCGACTTCGCGTGCAACGGTTGCCTTGCCGTCCGCGATCGTGACCTTCGATGCGAACGTCGCTTGCGGGAGACCAGCCAGCGCGGCCAGCATCTGGCCCGTCTGGTTCGAATCGTCGTCGATTGCCTGCTTGCCGAGGATCACCAGTTGCGGCTGCTCCTTGTCGACCAGCGCCTTCAGGATCTTCGCGACGGCCAGCGGCTCGACGCTGTCGTTCGATTCGACGAGGATCGCGCGATCCGCGCCGATCGCCAGCGCCGTGCGCAGCGTTTCCTGCGCTTGCGTCACGCCCACCGACACCGCGATCACTTCGGTCGCGACGCCCGCTTCCTTCAGGCGCACCGCTTCTTCCACCGCGATTTCGTCGAACGGGTTCATCGACATCTTCACGTTCGCGATGTCGACGCCCGTGTTGTCCGACTTCACGCCGACTTTGACGTTCGCGTCAACGACTCTCTTTACTGCAACAAAAATCTTCAAGGCATTCTCCTGAATATCAACACCACCACATTCACCAGGGGCATCGGGAAGACAAACCTGGACTACGCGGCCCCCGCCACCTTTTACGATTTGACATGGATGCGTGTTACCGCTCCATGCGGCGCTCGTCTATGCGTTCGCGAAGAACATCGACCAGCACCGGGTAGCCGCTCATGTCATCCAGTCCCACTGGCGCGTTGCGTTACATGTTCGGGTAATTCGGCCCGCCACCGCCTTCCGGCGTGACCCACACGATGTTCTGCGTCGGGTCCTTGATGTCGCAGGTCTTGCAGTGCACGCAGTTCTGCGCGTTGATCACCAGTCGATCGCTGCCGTCGTCGTTCTTCACGAACTCGTACACCGCTGCCGGGCAGAAACGTCCTTCCGGCCCCGCATACGTGCGCAGGTTCACGTTCACC